>JBIIXM010000138.1:0-4752 GCA_044338435.1 Flavobacterium sp.
CATAGAAAAAGACGAAATCAATGCTTTTGCTTTGCCGAATAATCATTTGGTAGTTTATACCGGTTTGATTGGGGATTGTAAAAACCAACAAGCATTGCAAGGTGTTTTAGGGCACGAAATAGCCCATATTGAAAACAAACACGTGATGAAGAAACTTTCCAAAGAAATTGGATTTTCCGTATTGCTCTCAGCCACCACCGGAGGAAAAGCCGGTGAAGTGTTGAAGGAAATTTTACGAACCTTATCGTCTTCGGCTTACGACCGTTCTTTGGAAAAAGAAGCCGACATAACCAGTGTAGATTATATGATAGCCGCAGATATCGATCCTAAACCTTTGGCCGATTTTATGTATGAAATGGCTATGGATAGCCAAATGCCTAAAGAGATGTATTGGATTGCATCGCATCCGGAATCCGAGGAACGAGCCCAATATATTTTGGAATACATTAAAGGCAAGAAACTCAAAAACAAAGCCACTATAACTGAGAAAGAATGGCAAGCTTTTCAAAAATTAGCCGAACAACAATAACAAAAAAGCAATCTTAGGGTTGCTTTTTTTTGTTTCAAGAAATATCCAGCTTAATTATTTTATTACAAAATTTCTTTATATTTGAGTCTATTAACCCATGGAGTAACCGAAAATCCTTAAGAGTAGGACTAACTAATAACTATTAATTATGTTTAACTGGTACAAGAAAGTTGTATTTGAAAATTATGCCAATTTTAATGGCAGAGCGCGCCGATCAGAGTATTGGTATTTCACGCTTTTTAATTTGATTTTTTCAGTCCTTACAATGGCCATTGACAAAGCGTTGAATTTGGAAATTGGTCTAAACACCGTTTACGGTTTGGCTGTTTTTATTCCGGGACTAGCAGTTGCTTTCCGAAGATTGCACGACATTGGAAAAAGCGGATGGTTGCTGGTGATTATTTACTTGGCTATGATTATTTGTGCTGCGGTGATGATTGGTGCTAGTTTGTCTGCTTTGTCAGGAGTTGCCTCGCCTGAAGGTTTTGGAGTGGGCATAATTGTTGCCGGTGTAGTTGTCTTCGGTTTAGCCATTTGGTTGCTTGTTATGTTTTGTACTAATGGAGATGTTGGCGAAAACAAATACGGACCGGATCCAAAAGCTGATGGGTCAGAAGATATTAGTCAGATTGGAGTAGAATAATTCCTGATTATATTGCATAAAAAAGCCGGTAGTATTACCGGCTTTTTCTATTTATAATTTTTTTCTTTGCGTTCCAATTCGGCTTGGAATTCCTCCATAACCGGTTTTACAGTGCTCTCGGGTAAATCGGCGATGCGAATGTACATCAAGCCATCGACAGCATTATTGAATAGTGGATCTACATTAAAAGCCACCACGCGTGCGTTTTGCTTAATGTATTTTTTAATCAATACCGGAAGTCGCAAACTGCCCGGCTCAACTTCGTCTATGATTTTGTCGAATTTATTCAAATCGGCTTCGGTTTCATTGAATACAAAATCCTTGTCGGCGTCTTTCAATTTTACTTTGAATTCTTTCTTCGGATTGATGTATTGCGCCACATACGGATCGTAATAATGCGACTTCATGAACTCAATCATCAACGATTTGGAGAATTCGGTAAATTGGTTGCTGATGCTTACACCGCCAATCAAATATTTGTGTTCGGGATAGCGCAAGGTGGTATGCACGATACCTTTCCACAATAAGAACAATGGCATAGGTTTTTGCTGGTAATCGCTCACGATAAAGGCGCGCCCCATTTCGATGGACTTCGACATCATGTCGTATAACTCCGGTTCGAAACGGAATAAGTCTTGTAAATAAAAGCCTTCGATACCGTATTTCGGGAAAATTTCTGCGCCCAAGCCCATGCGGTAAGCGCCGGCAATTTGCTGACTTTCATCGTCCCACAAAAACATGTGGTGGTAATAATTGTCGTATTGGTCTAAGTCGATGGATTCGTTAGTGCCTTCGCCTACAGCCCTAAAAGTAATCTCGCGCAAACGCCCTATTTCGTGTAAAATGTTCGGGATTTTATCGGCAGTTACCAAAAAAACCAAGTAATTCTTGCTTTGTAACAAACGGTAATCGCCTTGTTTTAACACTTCGATTTCTTCTAAAATCTTGTCGTGGTTGGCCGGTTTTACAATTTGTTTCGGACTCTTAGGCGTTTTCAAATTCAAGTTGAGGTTTTGCGAACTCAATAGTTTGGATTCTTCGTTAAAAGAATTGGCCAACATATAGGTTTTACGACGCAAGAATTCCGAGTATTCTTCAATGGTTTTGTGTTCGTTTTGTTCGGCTACGGATATTGGTTTCCCAATGCGCACTTTAATTACTCGGTCTTTTTGGGTTAGCAATTCCGAGGGTAATTTGGCGGTGCGAAGCGTGGGATTGATTTTCGATAAGAAGTAGAAAAAGCGACTGTTCTTAGCGTGGAAATAAATCGGCACTACCGGAACTTGTGCTTTGCGAATCACTTTGATAGCGCCTTCTTCCCAAGCTTTGTCTACGACTAGTTTTCCATCTTTATAGGTAGAAACTTCTCCGGCAGGAAACATGCCTAAAGGCTTTCCGTCGCTCAAATGGCGCAGCGTTTCTTTGATGCCGATGACACTCGACTTAGCGTCTTTGTGGTTTTCGAACGGATTAACCGGCATGATGTAAGGTTTCATCGGTTCGATGCGATGCAACAGGAAATTGGCGATAATTTTAAAATTCGGTTCTCTTTCGAGCATTAATTTCAACAGCAAAATCCCATCAATCCCGCCCAGCGGATGGTTAGAAATGGTAATATAAGCACCGTCTTTCGGTAATCGTTTTAAATCGTCTTCCGGAATTTCAAACTTAATTTGAAATTCATCCAAAATAGCGTTTAGGAATTCTACTTCGCTCAAGTGTTTGTTGCGGTCGTAGATTTTATTTAAGGTGGAGATTTTCAAAGCTTTCATTAGTAACCAACCACAAAAAGTTCCGAAAACCCCGTATTTATCAGCGTTTATTGCTTTTGCAACTTCTTTAGCAGTAACTAAACCCATGTATACCGTTTATTTTTGAGTAAGAAACAAAGATAGTAATTCTGCTGAAATAGCCTTGAGAAAATGTGGAAAACACGGTTGAAACTTTAATTTTTTATTAAGGTTTTTGGGTTTCAAATGTTTGGGTTTTTGCCTATTTTTGACCCAAGGCCTTTCGGTCGAACAGTATGCAACACAATTTAATCTAAAGCTTAATGCGCATCATCTCTTATAACGTAAACGGCATTCGCGCGGCGATTTCAAAAGGATTTTTGAATTGGTTGCAGCAAGCCAATCCCGATGTGATTTGTCTCCAAGAAATCAAAGCCACTGAAGACCAAATTCCGTTGTTAGACGTGGAACTTTCCGGCTATCCTTACCACTATTGGTTTCCGGCAACTAAAAAAGGCTACAGTGGTGTGGCTATTTTGTCTAAAATAAAACCCAACAAGGTAGTTTTCGGGACCGGTATTGACCATATGGATTTTGAAGGCAGAAACTTGCGAGCGGATTTCGATGATTTTTCGGTTATGAGTTTGTATTTGCCTTCCGGAACCAATATGGATCGCTTGGATTACAAGTTTCAATACATGGATGAATTTCAGGAATATATTTCCAATTTGAAAAAAGAAATTCCGAATTTGATCATCTGTGGCGATTACAATATTTGTCATGAAGCCATCGATATTCACGATCCGATACGCAACAAAACCGTGTCAGGATTCTTACCGGAAGAACGCGCATGGTTGGACAAATTCATGAAAAATGGATTTATCGATACTTTCCGTTTCTTTAACAAAGAGCCGCATCATTACAGTTGGTGGAGTTATCGTGCCAATGCCAGAGCGAATAACAAAGGGTGGAGAATTGATTATTGTTTGGCCAGCGAACCTTTAAAAGACCGTTTGCGAAGAGCGGTAATTTTACCCGAAGCCAAACATTCCGATCATTGTCCGGTTTTGGTAGAAATAGATTAAGTGTTAAAAAAATAGACAGATAGAGAATAGACAGATAGAGAATAGATTAATAGATAAAAAAGTAATGATGATAAAAAAAATAGTTTTAGGCATAGCCGCATTGACCTTGATGTCATCTTGTGTATCCAAAAAAATCTACAACGATTTGGAGAACAAGTACACCGATTTAAAAAAGGAAAATCGTTCGTTAGCGGATGAGGTAGATGAGTTGCACAAAGCCAACGCCGAGTTTGATTCGGTGAACAAATCGCTCACCACTGAATTGACCAAATTGAAAGCAGACCGAGACAAATTACAAGCCGATTGTGCGGCAACCACCAATAATTTAAAGGCTTTGCAAGAGTCTTATGCTGCTTTGGAAAAGAACAGCAATGATGCTTTAGCGTCAAACATGAATAAAAATCGTGAGTTATTGGCGCAGTTGGAAGCCAAAGAAAAAGCCATGGCGGCAGAGCAAGATCGTTTGAATAAATTGAGAGATGAATTGGCCTCCAGTACCCAACGTTTGAATGAATTGGAAAGCATGATTGCAGCCAAAGATGCCAGCATGAAAAAGCTGAAAGAAACCTTATCCAAAGCGCTCAATGCCTTTGAAGGAAAAGGGTTAACTGTAGAGCAAAAGAACGGGAAGGTTTATGTTTCGATGGAAAACAAGTTGTTGTTCCAAACCGGAAGCTGGGCAGTTGGTGCCGAAGGAAGAAAAGCGGTAGTAGAAGTTGGGAAAGTATTGGCCCAAAACCCGGATATTACGGTGTTGATTGAAGG
>JBIIXM010000140.1:0-4728 GCA_044338435.1 Flavobacterium sp.
GTAAACGATCCTAGAAATCGTCACGATGACATTTCAAGAGCCGCTGCCCGTCAAACCTTGAAAAAAATCAAATTGATGTTAGCTACCGCTACTTCTGCTGATGAAAGCACCAGAGCGCACAGAAACTACCTTAGTTTCTTAATTGAAAACGCACTGGCTATCAAATAAGCGTAACAGGCTTAAAACAAAAATCCCAATCATCAGATTGGGATTTTTTTATGCAAATAATGTAAAATCTACTTAAAAACTTCTTCGTTCTCTCCGTCAAAACTGGCAAATACCATACTCGGATGCGAATCCTGATGAAAGATATTCCCTTTACTGTCGATGGCAATCGCACCAGCAAATCCATCATAAGGTTTGAGTTCGTTGAACGTTTTCTCAAAAGCTTCCGCTAACGTAAAACCATCTGTAACACGAGTAACAATTTTAGCCGCAACAGCACCGCTAACTATATCTTCTCCAACACCGGTTAAACTAACCCCGCAAAATGCGTTGGCATAATTTCCGGCTACTGTAGCCGAATCAGAAATCCTGCCCGGAATTTCAAAACCTTTGCCTCCGGTTGATGTAGCCACAGCAATTTTTCCATTGGCATCTAAAACAACACAACCTACCGTTCCTAATCCTTTGGAAGCCAATTTGGCTTCATACTCGCTACGACGTTGTGGAATTTCCGTAGAAAATTTTTCAAATCCGTGTTGGCGAGCGAAATTCGTAGCACCACTTCCGCCCAATACTTTATCGTCATAATTTAGTAAAACTTGGGCCACTTGCACCGGATTCTTCACTTCTTCAATGTTAATCACACCGCTCATTTTTTGGGTCGAACCGTCCATCAAAGACGCACTCATTCGGATTTTACCATCGCTTTGAATTTGAGAACCTATGCCCGCATTAAACAAAGCATCGTCTTCCAACTGCGTAACCGCATATACTACCGTTGCCAAAGCCGAATGGTTTTGCAAATAAGCATAGGCCTCTTTAACAATGCGCAATAAAGCTTGTTGTTTGGCAACTTTGGTTTCGAGATTGGTAGAAGATTCAGAGAAAAATCCGCCGTGGATGATTATTTTCATTTTGAGATATTAGATATTAGATATCAAATATGCTTGAGTTTCAATTCATATTTAATAACTAAAATTTGATATTTAAAATTTAAACGTATTGTGAAGATTTAATCGTCATTTTAAAAGTATCCAAATCGAAGGTGTCATTTTTACTCATCACGTGAGTCACCAAATGATTGATAGAGATAGGTTGACCGAGTTCAACTTGGGTTAAATTCGTGTCTTTAATCTCGCGACCGTCGACCAAAATAACCAAACCGGAACCCAAAGCTTCCATTTGTCGACCATTGGTTATCAATAAACCGGTGTCTTCTCCTAAACCAATACCCAGTACTTTCGGATTGCCAACAACGGCTTGGAACAAGCGACCGATACGACCTCTTTGCACAAAATGGGTGTCAATCACCACATCGTCAATCAAACCCAAACCGGACGTTATTTTAACTTCTCCCTTCAGCAAAGCTTCATGACTGCTACCTTGGTAAATCATATTATTGGAAGCAGCAGCAGCACCGGCAGAAGTTCCGGCGTACACAAAATCTTCGTTTCGATATTTGCTGATTAACAAATCATCAAAAGGAGTTCCACCTAAAATCGAAGTCAATCGCAACTGATCTCCACCGGTAAACATGACCACATCAGCTACTTTCAATCGGTTTAAAATTTCAGGCTCTGAGGCTTGTTCTCTTCTCTCAATTTGCAATACATCAACATTGTGTGCCCCTAAATAATTGAAGGCTTTCACGTATTCAGGACCAATTTCACGAGGGATTTTTGAAGCCGTAGTAATCACTTCAATTCTGGACGCTTCTTTATTTTTTGATTCTTTGATGATGCGTTTTAAAATACCTTCTTCAAAGAAGTTTAAATTCTGTGGAGCACTTTTGTCCAAATCGGTTTCAGTAAAACTTCCTTTGTCAACCGCACCGCCAATTATAATTAGTTTGCCTTGTATATTCATGTCGGTAAAATTAGAAAAAACTTAAAACTTACCAACCTTTTTTACGTTTTTTGAACCCAATTTATCAACGAACTTATCAAGAAACGGTATTGGCAAATTGTGTTATATTTGCGCTATGGAAACCAATCAAACCCGTATTAATAAATTCCTTTCCGAGAGCGGTTACTGTTCCCGTCGTGAAGCCGACAAATTATTGGAACAAGGTCGCATTACCATCAATGGAAAAGTTCCTGAATTGGGCACTAAAGTTTCGGTTGAGGATGAAATTAGAGTAGACGGAAAACTCATCCTGGAGAAAACCGAAAAACCGGTGTACTTGGCTTTCAACAAACCTGTTGGCATTGAATGTACTACGAATAGAAAAGTCCGCGACAACATTGTAGACTACATCAATTATCCCAAACGTATTTTCCCTATTGGCCGATTAGATAAAGCCAGTGAAGGTTTGATTTTTATGACAGATGACGGCGATATTGTAAACAAAATTCTACGCGCCAGAAACAACCACGAAAAGGAATACATCGTTACGGTGAATCGACCGATTACCGACCGTTTCATAGAACGCATGAGCAATGGTGTCCCGATTTTAGATACCGTCACCCGAAAATGTAAAGTAGAGCAAATCAGCAAATACGTTTTTAAAATCATCTTAACCCAAGGTTTGAACCGCCAAATTCGTCGCATGTGCGAATACTTAGGCTACGAAGTTACCGCCTTGAAAAGAATTCGAATCATCAATATTTCACTTGATGTTCATGTAGGTCGTTACCGTGAATTAACCGATGCTGAGATCAAACAATTAAACCAACTCATTGCGCCTTCGAGTAAAACCGAAGAAGCGAGTTTACCTAAACCAAAATCCAATTTCAACAGCAATAACAATTTCAATAACTACAAACGCTAAATGCTTAAGACCATTTTATACATAGCTTTAGGTGGCGCCATCGGAAGTGTGCTTCGATTTTTGACTACCGTGTTGGTATCGAAATTTTGGGCCAATCATTTTCCGTTAGCGACTTTCTTAGCCAATGTTGTCGGTTGTTTTTTGATTGGTTTGTTCATGGGTATTTTAGCCAAAAATCAGCTGGCCGAAAGCAATTTAAAATGGTTCTTAATTACCGGATTTTGCGGTGGTTACACAACTTTCTCTACCTTTGGATTGGAAAATTACAACTTGTTTCAAAATCAAAATTCTTTGCTGGCTTTCGGCTATATCGGCTTGAGCATTTTAGTCGGACTTTTTGCCATTTGGCTCGGACTTTTTGTAACCAAATAAACGCCGTTTCCTGAAAAAAATGTAACTTCGCCGTCTATGAAAAAAGAAGACATTTCGGCCATTGAAGAATTATTGGCTACCCCTAAAAAAATTGCTATTATTCCACACCGAAGTCCGGATGGCGACGCTATGGGCTCTACCCTAGCCTTGTATCATTTCTTATTGAAGCTCAACCACCAACCTACGGTCATTGCGCCGAATGATTTTCCGAATTTCTTGGCTTGGTTACCGAGCTCGGAAAAAGTGAAAATATATGAAAACGATAAAGCCCATTGCGCACAAATCATACAAGAAGCCGAGTTGGTTTTTACCTTAGATTTTAACGCATTACACCGAACCGGTGAAATGGAACATGTGCTGAATAAAGTTACCGTTCCGATGGTTATGATAGACCACCACCAAAAGCCGGACACTTATGCCAAATACACCTATTCGAATACCGCTTTTGGTTCGACTTGTGAAATGGTGTATAATTTTATCGGCTTTTTGGATCAAAAAGAATTAATCGATACCACTATTGCGACCTGTATTTACACCGGAATCACCACCGATTCAGGTTCATTTCGCTTTCCTTCTACCACGGGCAATACCCATCGCATAGTAGCGGAACTGATTGACTTAGGCATCAATAACAGTGAAATTCACAATTTGTTGTTCGATAACAATTCGTATAATCGTTTACAGCTATTGGGCCGCGCTTTGCAAAACATGAAAATATATCCGGAATACAAAACCTCGTATATTACACTTTCGCAAAAAGAACTCGATGAATTCCACTATGAAAAAGGTGATACTGAAGGCATCGTTAATTACGGATTAACCATCAAAGGCATTCATTTTACCGCTATTTTTATAGAACACCGAGACGAAAACATCATCAAAATTTCGTTCCGTTCTCAGGGTAATTTTGATGTCAATCAGTTTGCGCGCGACCATTTTAACGGTGGTGGACACATTAACGCAGCCGGCGGAAAATCGTATGAGAGCTTAGCCGAAACTGTGAAAAAATTTGAACAATTAATTTCGAAAATAACTATTTAAGCTATGAAAAACGCCTCAAAAATAACTGCCTTATTGCTTGTTTTGGTGAGTTTTATCAGTTGCAAACAACAACAAGCGCGCATGCCGGTTTCTCGTTCTTCGGGGACTTTCATGAAAGAGTCGGTTGAACGCAATAAAAAACTTGTGGCTGGTGAAGAAGCCCAAATCGATTCTATCATCAAAAGCAATCCGCAAATCAAATACATTGCTTCCAAAAAAGGCTATTGGTATCATTACGAAGTTCGCAATGAAAAAGATACCCTTCGCCCTAAAAAAGGAGATGTTGCTTCTTTTGATTATGAAATCAAAGATTTTGACGGAAACGTAGTCTACTCAGAAGTGGAACTCAGACCGCAAACCTATATCGTTGACAAACAAAA
>JBIIXM010000139.1:0-4728 GCA_044338435.1 Flavobacterium sp.
AAATCCCAAGTATCCACACTCAACTTATAATCAGCATTCACGGTATGTGTCAGTAAGTTTAAATCTAATGCAGGCTTGCTGTTTGAAACACCGGTGCGCAAATCAAACTCTTTTCGATTGTTGAATTGAAAAGCATATTGAAAAGCCAGCGACTGACCGTCTTTGAAATAATAATTGTAATTCAATTTGGCCAAATGATGTTGGACTTTTTGCTTCGGATTTTTAATGGAATAAGTAAAATCGTCAGTTACCGAAGGCGTTTGATTATTAATCGAATTGTACAAATCATTCACGTTTCCGATATGAGAAGCACTTAAAATCCCGATAGTAGCGCTGTACAAACTGTAATAAGCAGCAAAGTCGAATTTTTTACCGATATATTTCAAATCGCCCGAAAAATTAGCTTCCCGATTTCCGGTGTTGGATAAAGTGTAATCGGGTGCTTCTCTGTCGCCATAATATTTGAAACTGCCTTGCGCATTCCAACTCCAATCACAGAAATTTCCTTTGTGTAAACTGGAGGAAATAGTACCACCTCGACCATTGGACTCCATAGTCATAATGGTTTTCCCGAAGAGCGTGTCTTTTTTAGTGCTGAAAGGTTCGATAATCACGATACCGCCAATAGCGTCACCTCCGTATTGTAATGCCGAAGCTCCTTTCAAAACCGTAATCTTTCCGGCGGCATTGACGTCAAAGTTGGGCGCATGTTCCATTCCCCATTGTTGGTCTTCCAGCTTAACGTTATTGTTAAAAATAGCCACACGACTGCTATGTAAACCATTAATTACTGGCTTTACAACGGTGTTGCCGCTTTTTAAAACAGAAACGCCCGGAACTTCTTTAAGCAAATTGCCTAAAGATTGACTGCTGAACTTTTCAATGGTTTTCTCTTTGATTTTTTGTTCTGAAACCGAATGATTGAAATAGTTGTTTTTGTGTTTTACTACAATTTCATCCAATTGTTCATTCTTTTGTTTCATCTTAAAATTAATCTCCAAGTTGCCATTCACCTCTATAATGGTGTCAATAGGTTTGTAGCCGACATAGGTAATTAAAACCTTTGTCGGACCATTGGGAATATTGCGGATGATGAAAGAACCGTCTTTCTTGCTGTTGGTTGATTTTGATGAAATATGAATATGGCTTTTCTCTAATGCCACATCATTTTCATCAACTATTTTTCCGCTTATGGTGTTTTGACTGTAAAGAATGCCAAAACACAACAAGCAAAAAAACAAACTGAATTTTTGCATTTTGTTGTTTTCTAATTCGTTAACACTAAGTTTAGGTCAAGAAAATAGCAACAGGCGGCGGTCCGCGAAGTAAAAAGGAACTTCCTTTAAAAAAGGAAATGTTTTCGGCAGCATAGCCAAAAACAGGTTGGGTGTAAAAAGCTTTATTTACAAACGAAATAGCTTCGTTTTCAATTTTAATCGAATGACTGAAAGCAAACTCACAAGTAAAACATTTTTCCAACCCATCATGGCCATGGTGGAGTTCTGTTTGGTGTTTGTGATATACGTGATGACAATGTGCTTTGGAAAACTGTTTGGTTAAGTGGTTGAAAGAGTGTGTCGCCTGAAACAATATTGCAAGCAATATCATCAGTCCCATAGCAGCATTTACATAGCGTAATCTTCCTTTCATGTTCACAAAAGTAACGTAAAACAATATAAAATCCGCCCCATTTTAACAAAGTTTAGGATTTGTAAAAGCGAATGGATTTTGGATAAAATAAAAAACCACGAATTATTCTGATTAATTCGTGGTCTATGAGATAAATGACTCGTTTTTTAAACTAATTTATTCGCTACCAAATATTCGGCAATTTGAATGGTATTAGTGGCAGCGCCTTTTCTCAAGTTGTCAGCTACAATCCACATGTTTACGGTGTTAGGCTGACTTTCATCACGGCGAATTCTGCCTACAAACACATCGTCTTTTCCTTCGGCATACAATGGCATCGGGTAAGTGTAAGTATCGGTATTATCCTGAACAGTCACGCCGTTAGTATGGTGTAATATTTTACGTAATTCGGCGATGTCAAAATCATTATTGAATTCGATATTTACCGTTTCACTGTGTCCGCCTACGACCGGAATACGCACAGCCGTTGCTGTTACAGCGATGCTTTCATCACTCATGATTTTTTTGGTTTCACGCACCAATTTCATTTCCTCTTTGGTGTAATCGTTGTCTTCAAAAACATCGCATTGCGGAATTGCATTGCGGTGGATTTGGTATTTATAAGCCATTTCTCCTTGAATGCCGGCGTATTCGTTTTCCAATTGTTGTACCGCTTTTACACCGGTTCCGGTGATAGATTGGTAAGTAGAAGCTACTACGCGTTTGATGTTGTATTTTTGATGTAAAGGTGCTAAAACCATCACCATTTGAATGGTGGAACAGTTAGGGTTAGCAATGATTTTATCGGCTGTCGTTAATTCGTGAGCGTTGATTTCGGGTACGATCAATTTTTTAGTCGGATCCATTCGCCAAGCCGAAGAATTGTCGATTACGGTAGTCCCAGCTGCTGCAAATTTCGGCGCCCAATCTAAAGAGGTTTGCCCACCTGCCGAAAATAAGGCAATGTCGGCTTTCATGTCGACTGCTGTTTGTAAGCCAACTACTTTGTATTTTTTGCCTTTGAATTCGATTTCTTTACCCACTGATTTCTCAGAAGCAACCGGAATTAATTCGGTTACGGGAAAATTTCTTTCTGCTAAAACTTGAAGCATTACTTCTCCAACCATACCGGTGGCACCTACTACAGCAACTTTCATATCAATAGAATTAAGATTTTTTAAAAATTGAAATACAAAAGTAATCAGAAAACAACTGCTGTTTTTGTTTTTACGGTAAAAATTTAGGATTTCGAAATGGGTTTATCGCTAAAAAGAAAAACCGCCCCAATAACGAGGCGGATTAGTTAGAATATATAGTGTAACGGTACTACTTTTTAAGCAAATCTCTGATTTGTGTCAGCAATTCTTCTTGTGTCGGACCAGCCGGTGCTGCCGGAGCCGCTTCTTCTTTTTTCTTCATGGAGTTGATCGCTTTAACCATGATGAAGATAACAAAGGCAATAACTAAAAAGCTGATAACTGCTGCTAAAAATTTACCATACAGAATTCCGTTGTCGGTTTTTAAGTCGGCTAAATTTTCTACTTGTGCAGCTTTCAAAGCCGGATTTAACAAGGCCGGTGTAATCACATCGGCAACTAAAGAGTTAACGATGGCGCCAAACGCAGCTCCAATGATTACTCCAACGGCTAAATCCATTGCATTTCCCTTTGCAATAAAATCTTTAAATTCTGATACCATTCCCATAATTTGTGTTTTTTTAGTTTATTAATAGTACTAAAATAGTTAAATTTTTGAAAAACCGAAAAGGGTTTTGAATTATTCTCGGAAGAACACTCTTTTCACGCGTTGTGAAATTCCGGTCAGGATTTCATAAGGTATGGTGTTTAAAGCTTTAGCCATAAGGTTTACTGTTGGATTTTCTCCGAAAATAATTACCGATTGGCCTTCCTTGCAATCTATTTCAGTTACGTTCACCATTAGCATGTCCATGCAAACACTTCCTACAATTTTAGCTTCTTGGCCATTGATAATCACATAGCCAACTTCATTGCCCCAACTTCTGCGAATACCGTCGGCGTAACCAATAGGAATCGTTGCGATTTTAGTTGTTTTTTCGGCCATAAATCTTCGTCCGTAACCAACGCTTTCGCCGGCTTCTATGGTTCTGATTTGAGAGATAACCGATTTTAAAGTTCCTACGTTTTCCAAGAATTTTTGTTCTTCTTCATCGTTCGAAATGCCGTACAAGCCAATACCTAAACGCACCATATCATACTGCGCATCGGGATAATTGGAAATACCGGAAGTGTTTAAAATATGTCGAATCGGTTTGATTTTTAACTCGGTTATTAGTTGGGTCGATAATTGTTCGAACAGTGCAATTTGCGATTGGGCAAACGCATCGTGTTTCAAATCGTCACTGGTGGCCAAATGCGATAAAACACTCTTGATTTGAACCGTTTCATTGCCTTTTAATATAGCGAGTAATTCAGGCAGCTGTTCTTCTTCAAAGCCCAAACGGTGCATACCGGTATCGATTTTGAGATGAATCGGGAAGTGTTTGAGTTTCTTCTGCTCGGCAATTTTTAAAAAGGCTTTCAATCCTTTAATCGAATAAATTTCCGGCTCCAGTTGGTGTTGGATAATCGCTGAAAAACTAGTGGTTTCCGGATTCATCACCATAATCGGCACATTGATGCCGGCACTTTTTAAGCTTATTCCTTCGTCGGCAAAAGCCACACCCAAATAATCTACTTTGTGGTGTTCGAGCAATTTGGCAATTTCAAATCCGCCATTGCCGTAGCCAAAGGCTTTTACCATGACCATCAGTTTGGTTTTGGGTGCCAATTTCGATTTGAAGAAATTCAGGTTGTGACTAATTGCGTTGAGGTTGATTTCCAATACAGTTTCATGCGTTTTCTCTTCCAACATCGAAACGATTTGTTCAAAGTGAAAATCGCGCGCGCCTTTAATCAATATGGTTTCGTTTTCAAAAGTCAAGTGGTCAAAAGCATTCATAAATTCGGCTACATTTTTAAAAGTAGTGCCGTTGATGAACTTGTTTTTGTACTGCGAAATGGTTTCGCCTATGCCAATAACGCGGTTGATTTTGTTGGAAATAATCAATTGCGAAACTTG
>JBIIXM010000141.1:0-4725 GCA_044338435.1 Flavobacterium sp.
AATGGTTAACACCACGAATCCTACGGCTAAACCTGCTTGCATCAGGATTGGTAAATAATCTAATTGATTAGACTGCATAAGGCTAAAATTTAGGTGTATTTAAAATAGCCACAAATATACGTTGCAATATTGAATTCGCAAAAATGAATGGCTAAACGTTTGTTATTTATTCCTTTAAAAATGTTTATTTAAACTGATTTTAAATAAGGACGTAAAAGGCCAAAAAAAAGCGCCCCGAATTTCGGAGCGCTAAACCTAGGTAATCAAAAAATAATATATATTAGTCTTCGATAGCTACTACTTGAGCGGCTACTTTACCTTTTCTTCCTTCTTCTTCTTCGTAAGATACTTTGTCACCTTCGCTCAAACCTTCTGATTTGATTCCGGTAGCATGTACGAAAATGTCTTTTCCTGATTCATCATCAGTAATAAAACCGTAACCTTTTGATTCGTTAAAGAATTTTACTTTACCTGTGCGCATTTTGTAATAAAAAAAAATTAATAATGCTCAAAGATATACTTATTTGCAACATAGCCAACAAATTGTCTTAAAAAAAATAAAAAAACAACAATAAATTAAAATTTTAATTGAATGATTTTCAATGAAATATTTGAAACATTCTAAAAATGCAAATAAAAACGCCATCATTTATAAATTTTTAAATGATGGCGCTCTGTTAAAATGAGAATATGATATTTATTCTGCCAGATTCAATTTGATGTGTAATTCTTGTAATTGAGTTTCGTCAATTGATGATGGTGCATCAATCATCACATCGCGTCCGGAATTGTTTTTAGGGAAAGCGATAAAGTCGCGGATGGTTTCTTGTCCGCCCAAAATAGCCACCAATCGATCTAAACCAAAAGCCAATCCACCGTGTGGCGGCGCGCCAAATTGGAACGCATTCATCAGGAATCCGAATTGGGCTTCGGCTTGTTCCGGTGTAAATCCTAACAAGCTGAACATTCTGCTTTGTAATGCTTTATCGTGTATACGAATAGAACCACCGCCAATTTCATTTCCGTTCAACACCATATCATAAGCGTTGGCACGTACTTTACCCGGTTCGGTTTCAATAAGGCTCATGTCTTCAGGCTTAGGTGAAGTAAACGGATGGTGCATAGCATGGTAACGACCGCTTTCTTCGTCCCACTCCAACAATGGGAAATCCACTACCCAAAGCGGGGCAAATTCGTCCGGCTTACGCAAGCCTAAACGTGTGGCGACTTCCATGCGCAAGGCAGAAAGTTGCGTTCTGGTTTTATGTGCGTTGCCCGAAAGCACTAAAATCAAATCACCGGCTTTGGCGTTGGTGGCTTCGGCCCATTTTTTCATATCGTCTTGGTCGTAAAATTTATCTACCGAAGATTTGAACGTTCCGTCTTCTTCACATTTTACATATACCATTCCTGAAGCACCTACCTGCGGACGTTTTACCCAATCAATCAAGGCGTCAATTTCTTTACGCGTGAAGGAAGCACAGCCCGGAGCGGCAATGCCGACTACCAATTCGGCCGAATTAAACACGCCGAAATCTTTGTGTTGGGCTACGGCGTTTAACTCTCCGAATTTCATCTCAAAACGAATATCCGGTTTGTCATTACCGTAAGTTTTCATGGCGTAATCGTAGGTCATTCGAGGGAATTGGGCTACGTCTACACCTTTTAATTCTTTTAATAAATGACGGGTTAAGCCTTCAAAAACGTTTAAAATATCTTCCTGCTCAACAAAAGCCATTTCACAATCGATTTGGGTAAATTCCGGCTGTCTGTCGGCTCTTAAATCTTCATCACGGAAACATTTCACAATTTGGAAATATTTGTCCATGCCACCAACCATCAACAATTGTTTGAAAGTTTGGGGCGATTGCGGTAAGGCGTAAAATTGGCCTTCGTTCATTCGGCTTGGCACCACGAAATCTCGCGCCCCTTCCGGAGTTGATTTGATGAGATATGGCGTTTCTACTTCACAAAAATCCAAGTCGGATAAATACTTGCGTACTTCCATCGCCACTTTATGACGGAACAATAAGGAGTTTTTTACCGGATTTCTTCGGATGTCCAAATAGCGGTATTTCATGCGAATGTCTTCGCCACCGTCGGTTTCGTCTTCAATAGTAAAGGGAGGCAGTAAAGCTTCGTTTAAGATGTTTAATTCCGATACCAATATTTCAATGTCACCGGTTGCCATGTTTGGGTTTTTAGACTCGCGTTCGATAACGGTGCCTTTCACCTGAATGACAAATTCTCTACCCAAAGATTTGGCTTTGTCGAAAACAGCTTTGTCCGTTCTTTGCTCATCGAAAATGAGTTGGGTAATACCGTAACGATCGCGCAAATCCACCCAAATCATGAATCCTTTGTCACGAGATTTTTGCACCCAACCGGCCAGGGTAACTTCTTTATTGATATCAGCGCTGTTGAGCGCACCGCAGTTATGACTTCTATACATCTAAATAGCTGTTTTTTTGTTCCTAAAATTCGACCCTTGGGTCACAGGTGCAAAAGTAAAAAACTAAAATCAATTACAGAGTCTAAAATGGACTCGAAATTTTTGGTAGTAAATTCAGTAGAAGATTTTAAAAAAGCTATATTTGATTCTTCTAAATTAAAATCTATTACTATGAAAAATTGGATTTCAGCAGCTTTGTTGGTTTTTGTTTCGATGACCGTTTTCGCTCAGGAAACTATGACGATTCAAGTTGATATTACCAACCGTAAAGGCGATGTGGTTTATTTGCGTGAAGGCAGAAAAAACATCCAGGAAATTAAAGCCGATGACAAAGGTGTTTTCAAATCGACTTTTGCTATCAAAGAAGGAATGTATACTTTTTTTGACGGAAACGAATATGCGCAGTTGTTTTTAAAGCCGGGATACGATTTAAAAATGACTTTAGATGCTACTAAGTTTGACGCAACTTTGCAGTTTTCGGGCACCGGTGCTAAAGAAAATAATTTCTTGGCCGCACAAACTTTGATTGATCAAAAAATCGATTTTGACAGCATGTTGGCTATGGATGAAACCAATTTCAACAAAGCCATTGAAGAGAAAAGAAATGCTGATGCCGGTCGGTTAGAAAAAGCGGCTCTAGAAGCCAATTTTGCGACCTTATTTAAGAATAGCTTGGAAGCCAATTTGAACGGATTAAAGCAATACCATACTCAAATTATGGCCAACAAAAAGCTTAACAATACAGCGGCCCCCAATTTTGTATATGAAAATCACAAAGGCGGTACTACGTCTTTGGAAAGCTTAAAAGGAAAATATGTTTATGTAGACGTTTGGGCGACTTGGTGCGGACCGTGTAGAGCAGAGATCCCGTTTTTGAAAGAGTTGGAAAAAAGTTACCACGGAAAAAACATCGAGTTTGTGAGCATTTCTGTAGATGTGGATAAAGACCATGAAAAATGGAAAACCTTTGTAACCGAAAAGGCATTGGGTGGTACCCAATTGTTTGCTGATAAAAACTGGAATTCCGATTTTATCAAAGCTTTCGGGATTGATTCAATTCCACGTTTTATCTTGATTGATCCCAAAGGAGTAGTGATTGATGCCGATGCAGCGCGTCCGTCAAATCCTAAATTAAAAACTCAATTGGATGGTTTGGTGAAATAATCATCTCAGTATCTGACGAATATAAAGCCTCGTTTTTGCGGGGCTTTTTTTATGAGCCAATGTTAAATTTTCTCCAATGTTACCAAATTGTTAAGTAAAAGTTTGTTTAATGTAAAATAATATCTATATTTGTTTCTGTAATGTAAACAATTAAAACCTACGATTATGAAAAAGATATTGATTTTGGGAGTGTTTCTACTAGCTGGAGTTGGTTTTGCCCAAACCACTAAGCCGGTTTTAGAACAAGAAGGCAATTTGGTTAAAGCTACTTATTATTATGATAATGGTAAAGTGCAACAACAAGGATATTTTAAAGATGGAAAATTAACCGGTCAGTGGATTGCATTTGATGAGCAAGGCAATAAAAAATCTATTGGTGAGTATGTAGACGG
The DNA here is from genome assembly GCA_044338435.1 of Flavobacterium sp. Lineage (GTDB taxonomy): Bacteria > Bacteroidota > Bacteroidia > Flavobacteriales > Flavobacteriaceae > Flavobacterium. The sequence goes on from JBIIXM010000141.1 coordinate 4,009, forward strand.
CGCTAAATCGGGAAAATGGTTTTTTTGGAATGATAAGGCTTTAAGTGAAGTAGATTATTCTGATAGTCGTGTAGCTGCGGTTAAGTCTTGGACGCAACAAGCGATAGTGAACAAATAAATTGCTGATAGAGCATTGAAATATAAAGGACTTCATTTGAAGTCCTTTTTTTATTGCCCTTTGTACAACTTATCGTGTTGAACCAACTCCTTGAAAGAGTTAATGGATTGGTTCATGGTTTGTATATAGGACTCGCCTTTCTTTTGTTCGGTCCATAACATGATTTGGTAATATTCTTTTTTGCCTTCTACTAAAGCATAGCGATAAAAAATATCATAGCCTTCAACATTTCCGGTGACAGAAAATATTTTAGCTTTTCTGCCATTGATTTCAGTGTTTTTTTCATTAAAGATTTTGATGTTCTTGATGGCATTTTTCAAATTCAGTTGGATGGCTTTATAATAACCTTCTAAATCCGGAGTCATATCTACGTCATTGGTAGTGACTGCTGTATCGAAAGTTTCTTTGGGTTCGTCCATTACAATCACATAAAACTCCTTAAAGGCATTTTGATATTGTAACGAGGCATCATCATTAAGATTGTCTACCTTTTCAAAACTATTCGGAATATCTAATGAGTATTTATTCGGAATCGTAATTGTTTTAAATTCTTCTTTAACATCACAGGAAATGACTACTAGAGCCATTAGAAAGAGTCT
>JBIIXM010000333.1:0-4720 GCA_044338435.1 Flavobacterium sp.
GTCGAAAACACTCAAGGTGGAAGGAGTATTCAAAGCATTAAACAATACCGAACCGAGTCCGTTTTCATTTAAAGCATCTCTGTCTATATAAGTATAGATAACATTCGTCTCTAATTTAAATTTATCAGACAAGTCAGCCTTGAGTCCTAATCTGGCAGTATTACGTTTGAAATCAGACTTACCGCTACCCACTATACCTTCTTGGTATAAATCAGAGGCACTGAAGTTGTAGGTGATTTTATCTGATCCTCCCGAAATTGAGAAATCGGTGCTCAAAACAGGTGCTCTGTCGAAAACCTGATCTTGCCAATCGGTCCCTTGCCCTAAGCCTGAAACGTTTGGATAAGGAATGTTTTGACCACCATTAGCATAACTTTCGTTAAGAAGTAATGCATATTCGGTAGCATTCAATACCGGTAACTTTCTGGTTGTTTCCTGAATGCCTGTATAGGTATTAAAAGTAACTTTAGTTTTAGAGTTTTTCTTTCCGCTTTTAGTAGTAATCAAAAGTACACCATTAGCACCAATAGTACCGTATATTGCAGCTTGAGCGTCTTTCAAAACGGTAATAGACTCTATATCGTCTGGGTTTAACAAACTTAAATCACCTTGATATCCGTCTATAATGGCTAATGGGGCATTATTACCATTAGTTGAGATACCTCTAATTCTGATATCTAAACCTGCTCCTGGGGCTCCTGATTGTTGGGTAATGTTTACACCGGAAACAGTTCCTTGCAGCGCTTGTTCTACTTTAAAAGGTTTGAGTTCTTCGATGGTTTTAGCTGAAACAACTGCAACAGCTCCGGTAACATCTTTCTTCTTTTTAGTCCCATAACCGATAACCACAATTTCTTCCAATTTATTGGCCTCTTCTGTTAATTTAACTGTTAAGTTTTCACTTTTGTCTACTTTCATTTCAGCAGACTTGTATCCGATGAAAGTAAAAACTAAAGTGGAACCTAAAGGAACTTTTGATAATTTGAATTTCCCGTCAAAATCTGAAGATGTGGATTGATTCTGATTCTTGACGCTTACATTTACTCCAGGCAATGCACTACCTGTGACGGCATCTAAAACTGTCCCGCTAACATCTGCCGTTTGCGAGAATGCAATACTGGTAAAAAATGTTAGAACAAACAATACTAATTTTGATTTCATATTTAATTTGGTTTAAGTTCTATAAAATTATACTTCTCAATGACAGGGCTTAAAAAAATGACCACAACAAAAAATATACACTCCAAAAAACCTTTATATAATTTGATAAAAGTGAAAAAAAAGGCCTAATTTATATAGAATACAATAAAATTAAGACGTGTAAAATTTATTACCGAAACTGTTATAAACAATACAACTCAAACGATTTTGTAGAGGTTATGTATAGGTAAAAAAGAGGTTGAGATGTGTTGTTAAATGGATAAAATATACTCAACAAGTCCTTTTTCGTGCGGTAAGTCCATTTTTTTACGCAAACGATATCGTTTAATTTCTATACTTCTTACAGAAATATTGAGTAAAGGAGCTATTTCTTTGGAGGAAAGATTAAGTCTTAAGTAAGCACATAGCCTCAAATCATTTGGTGTTAGAGACGGATGAGCCGCTTTGACTTTTTTAAGGAAATCTTTATCAGCACTATCAAAGGCTTCCTTAAAAACATGCCAAGTATCTTCCTCATTGATGTTTTTATTGATAGTTGTAATAACAGATTTAACATTACGATTGCCTTCTTCAGAAGTTTTCTTCAAATCTTCTTTGATCAAGGACAACAACTCATTTTTCTTTATCAAATTCATTGTTGAAACAGCCAGTTCTTTATTTTTACTATCAACATCTTTAGCTAATTGTTCGTTGCGAATCTTCATTAATTGTTGCTCATTTTCCAACTCTTTGATTTCCAGTAAAAGATTGTTTTCTTCAATCAATTTTTCTCTTTGTCTTTGATAGTAATCTTTATACTTCTTGTTAACAAAATACGCTAAATAAACCGAAAGTAAAACATAAATTATTATAGCCAAATTAGTTGCATACCAGGGCTTTAAAACAACAAAACTATAACTAGCAATATTTTCAGGAGAAGAGTTTGCAATTTTTGCTTTTACTTTAAAAGTATAGGACCCTGATGGCAAATTTTTAAAGTTAACCGAAGATTTTGCACTCCATTCACTCCAATCCTCCTGCATTCCTTCAAGTAAGAACTGATATTCGGTACTGATATATTTGTTATATTCCGGAATGGTATAGCTAAAGGTTAGATTATTTTCATCGTGTTTAAATTCCCCCAGACTTGTCAAAGATGAGCTAACAAAACCTTTATTTAGCTTATTGGTTGTAACAGCTGTTATGGAAACTTTATAATTTTTAAAACTTAAATCGTCAATATTTATTGTGTAATACCCGTCGGTTGTACCTATTAAATAGACAGAATCTGATATTTGGTTTACATTTTCATAACCCGACATTGCATTTCTCAATGAAGCAGGAATAGGAATACTCACCTTTTTTAGTTCAGTACTGAGTTTGCCCGATGAAAAATAATTGATATAATTTTTAGTAAAAACCCAAAGTTTATCCGATTGATCTACTATCAACTTTCCGGTTATATATTCCTTATTATCAAAAACATGACTTAGGTAATGGTCTTTTTCGAAAGTTTTTGTTTTAAAATTCAGTCTAAAAATCCCCTCTTTGTAAGCATAATAAATAACATTATTGTATTGCGTCAGACTGGCATTTTTGCCTTTGACCGGTTTTGAATAAGCAACAATATTTAATGCTTTTTTTAAAGATTTATCTAATCTAAATCTGAATACGCCTTTATACTCATGACTAATAAAGCACTCTGCCGCTGGGGTAACCTCAAAATACTTTGACGAATAATCAAACCCTTCCAATTTATTTTGATAAAGCCATTGGTTATTGATCCTTTTTAAAACCGAAATACCAAAATAATTGCCTTGAAAAATAATATCTCTATTATTAGGCATGGGCTCAAATTTCCAAGTGCCGGAAGCACTGAAAATATTTTGAGCTTGATCGTCTCGAATAATAAAAGTCCCTGAATCATGTCCGCAAAAAAGCGTTCCGTCATGAACAAACAAGGACCAAACCTGCCCTTTTGTACCTGAAACAAACTTGAATTGATTATCCGACTGATAAGGCTTATAAAACAAACCTTGATTAGTGCCTATGTATAATTGATTGTTGAAAATTACGGAAGCATAAACTGTCCCTAGAATTCCTGTTTCATCGGAAAAACTCTTAACAGGTGATTGCAAATTAATACAATTAATTCCGTTATCTAAACCAATCCATAAATTCTTGTCGTAATCTTCAAAAAGTGACAAAGCTGTATTGTTACTTAAACCCCTGTTTTGGGTTATATGAAACCTTAAATGTTTTTCTTTGGAAAGAATAAAAATACCATTCGAAACTGTACCGAGAACAAAACCGCCATCACTCAATTTACAACAACTATAGACACTACTTGCCACTAAATCAGAATCGACATTAGTTTTAACTTGAACCGTATTATTTCCAGTTATCTGAAAAAAACCTTTGTTCTGTGTCAATAACAACAACCCTTCGGCATTTTTAAAAACGCCTACTACTTTATTGTTTGCAATAATACCCCCTAGAGTAATAAGTTCACTTTTTCCATTTTCAATTTCATACAAACCTCCATTAGACGTTTGATAATAAAGTCCTGTTTCTGTTTTAAATGATTTTATGATATTTCCTTTGGGAGATATGATGTTAAATTTTTTCAACTTAGCATCGTAAACATATATACGATTCAGAGATTGAAAAAGGACCCAATGATCAAAATTTAGTATAGTCCAAAATTGTTCGTCGTCTAAAATTTTATGTTTAATGGTAGTACTTAAAGAAGTGTATTTTAATTGTCCGCTGGGTTGTCTTTTCCAATATCCGAATTCCATATAACAACCAGTAAAGATTTTGTCATCTATAACTTTAACCGAACGTATAATAGTTTCATTAGGCGAAGGATACAGCGTCCAATTAGAACCATTAAATTCTAAAAGACCTTCATTATTGGCAAAAAACAAAAAATGATTTTCATCTTGAGAAATCATCCAATTTTGATTTCCGGCTGCATATGTTGAGGGAGAATATTTAACAATTGGCGGCAATTCCTGAGAGTATCCGTAACCTAACCAAAAAAAAATCAATACGATAATCGTATTATTAAAAAAATACTTTTTATTCATTTACTTGGGATGCTTTTTTGTAAAAATAAGTATAAAAAGTTAATAATATGCAAACTGAAAAAAGTACTTCAAAAAATAAAAAAAGGCACATTAAATATAATGTGCCTCTTAATAAAAAAAAACTTAACTACTCTTTAATAAACTGTTTTCTAATGATTTCATTTTGAATGTGAACAGCAATAATATAAACTCCTTTAGACAAACTTTCCGTTGATAGAGCAACACTATTAGAAGATTGACTTTGGCTAACAACCAACTGACCTAAAGTATTATAAATATTTACTTCTTTAATTTCAGCCTCACTACTAATGTTTAAAACATTTTTTACAGGGTTTGGATATAAACTGAAATTCGATACTGTGAATTCTGTATTATTCAATAATGGTGTACCATAATTTACATTATCAAAATAATATGTTTTTTCTCCGGCTAAAGCACCTGTGGTTCCAAAATTGAAAAAGATAGAGGCCATATTGAAAGAGAATGAC
>JBIIXM010000142.1:0-4690 GCA_044338435.1 Flavobacterium sp.
ATATGCCTTGCGCGCCTTCAAACTCAACAGTATCGATTATTTGTTAAAACCGATAGACGATGATGATTTGGAGACCGCAGTGACCAAATTCAAAAATCAATTTCAAAAAAATATGGTGGCCGGATTGGATTTTGAAGCGATCAAAAAGATGTTGGTGAATCCAATCGACCGACAATACAAAAAACGCTTTACCATCAAAATGGGACAGCAACTTAAGATGATTGCCATTGAAGAAGTCGAATGTTTCTTCAGCGAAAACAAAGGCACATACTTGCACACTTTAGACAATCGCAATTATTTGTTAGATACGACTTTGGAACAACTCGAAACCGAACTTGATCCGGATGTGTTTTATCGCGTTTCCCGAAAATTCATTGTTCCGATGAAAGCCATTAAAGAGATTCAGCTGCACAGCAATTCGCGATTGAAAGTCATTTTGCCGAGCTATAAAGACGATGAGGTGATTGTGGCCAGAGAACGCGTGAACGATTTCAAAGAATGGTTGGGATAAGCCTGTTAAAGTTGGTAAATTTTTGTTAACTCCATTTCAATCTGTTACTTAAGTTAGTAACTTCGTTACCTTTCATTATAAGGTATGAAGTTAATTTTCACATTGTTTTTTGTTTTAACATCGATGGGTTGCTCAAAGCTTTCGGCTCAAATAGCAGTTTACGAAAAGTTTGATGCTTTTGAAAAAGTGGTTCTCAAAGAAGATGATAATACCTATGTAATCAACTTTTGGGCTACTTGGTGTGCGCCTTGCATCAAAGAATTACCCTATTTTGAGCAGTTGCATAAAGATAATCCCAAAGTGAAAGTCATTTTGGTCAGTTTAGACAGCCAAAAAGACTTAGAGAAAAAGCTTATACCATTTGTAGCAAAAAAGCAGTTAACCGCTGAGGTTATTTTGCTGAGTGATAAAGATTATAATACTTGGTTGGACAAAATTGATGCTTCTTGGTCGGGAGCTATTCCGGCCACACTCATTATCAGCGGAAAAAGAAAACTGTTTGCCGAGCACGAATTTGATAACTTTACGGAACTTAATAACTACATTAACACATTTATCCATCATAACTAAATCAGTCACTATGAAATTTTTACCCTTTCTTATTCTTTTTTTCAGCTCACTGTTTGTGGGTGAAAGCACCGTTTCCAATGGCTACCAACCCGGAGACAAAGCCACCGACTTCAAGTTAAAGTCCGTTGACGGCAAAATGTACAGCATGGCCGATTACAAAGAGGCCAAAGGATTTATTGTGGTGTTTACCTGCAATACTTGTCCGTTTGCTGTAAAGTATGAAGACCGAATTAATGCCATTGCTAAAAAATACACCCCGAAAGGTTATGTGTTATTGGCGATTAATCCTAATGATCCCGAAGCCCAACCCGCTGATGCTTTCGAGTTGATGCAAGAGAAAGCTAAAGAAAAAGGCTTTGCATTCCCGTACTTAGTAGATGAAGGTCAAAAGATTTATCCGCAATACGGCGCTACTAAAACGCCGCATGTGTTTTTGTTGGATAAAAATTTAATTGTAAAATACATTGGTGCCATCGATGACAATTCAGATGATGCGTCGGCTGTAAAAGAGAAGTATTTAGAGAATGCCATCCGTGCGTTAGACAACGGAACCGAACCAAGTCCGGCACTTACCAAAGCCATAGGTTGTTCGATAAAAACTAAGAAAAAAGCATAAATGAAAAGTCCCGATATTGATTGGGACTTTTTTATTTAATATATCTTTTCCGAATACAAATCAAGCCTAAGATAAGTGCTGTATAAAAGATAAAGAAAGGAACTATAAACTCAATCCAACCCAAAGGTAACATTATGGCTATAATCAGCAATTGAAATCCAAGGCCATAAAGAGAAAGTACAGTCATGAACCAATTGGGAAAAGTTTTTACTTTGTACGCATCTGCATCAAGTGCATGGATAATTTTGTCAAAAGTGCCGTAGACTATTTGGTAAATGCTAAACAATATATTGACCGACTTTTGGCTTTCACCCGGTAAAGCTCTGGGGGTTTTGTATTCGAATATTTTACTGGTACTATCTCCGCCAACTGATTTGTTGCGTAAAATCACATAATAATAGTTGTATAAAGTACCTTGCAATTGAATACTGATAAAAGCCAAAAGGGTAAACCAAATTGAGGTTGCCGATACATAACAAATGGCCATCAAAAATAGGAAGTTCAATACAATATCAAACACACTATCTAAATATCTTCCCGAATAGGAAGGTGTGTTTTTAAGACGCGCCAATTCTCCATCGGCAGCATCAATCCCCGATTTGAGCAGTATAAAAAATCCGGCCAGTAAGTAGTGATTTTCCAAAATGCAATATATTGCAATCAATCCGGAAAGGCCAAAAAGTAAGGTAACATGAATAGGTGTGAAGCGAGAATCTTTTAATTGGAGAGCAAAAAATTTCCCAAAAGACCTTCCATAATCGGATAAATCTAAAAATTTATCTTGGGCGGCAAGTTTAGACATTTAAGTTAGTGACAAAGGAACTGCGACAATATAGTCTGGGCAATCGTATTATTTTGATAAACGGTGTAACGTGTAAGTCATTGCGGTCAATAAAAAGAAAGCTACCACTTGGTGTGTTAATCCTAACCAAAGTGGAACGGCATACAATAGGGTAAATACGCCTAAAGTAAATTGAACAAAAACCAACAACACCAGGGCATTCAATCCGTTATGTTGTTGGGTGCTAAGGGCGTATTTTTTGCTTTTGAAATACAAATACAATATCAAACCAACTACCACGTAAGCCATCGTTCTGTGCACAAATTGTACCCCGCTTTTACCTTCAGTGAAACGAAGCAACCAGCTGTCGTATTCCAATTTGATGCTATCATGAAAAAACTGTCCGTCACTCATCAGTGGCCAGTGGTTGTGAATCAATCCGGCGTTTAACCCGGCTACAAAACCTCCGTAAATGATTTGGACAATCAAAAAAAACAAGGTAACTCTCGCTAGTTTTTTCAGTGGTACTATAACTTCTCTTTTCTCGGGATAAATCAAATCCAATGCTACCCAAAGCGTATACGCAAAGGTGATAAAGGCGAAAGTCAAGTGCAAGGCCAATCGAAAATGGCTCACATCCGGACGATCAACCAAACCGCTTTTTACCATAAACCAGCCGAAAAAGCCTTGTAAGGCGCCCATTCCTAAAAGGATGAAGCATTTGTTTAAAGTAGCTTTATCGATGCGTTTTTTAACTAAGAAATAAACAAACGGAATGATGAAAACCAATCCGATGATTCGGCCGATAAAACGGTGGAACCATTCCCAAAAATAGATGAACTTGTAATCGTCTAATTGAAAATCGTTGTGAACATTGATTTTTTGGTATTCAGGGAATTTCTTGTATTCTTCAAAGGCATGTACCCATTTTTCCTCACTCATCGGCGGGAAAGTATCGGTTACCAAATGCCAGTCGGTCATGGATAACCCAGAATTGGTTAAGCGCGTTATACCGCCTACAACCACCATGATAAACACTATAACACAACCTGAAAGTAGCCAGTAAATGACTGATTTGTCTTTTTTCACTGTTTTAAAATATTTTACAAAATTAACGATTGAAAGCTAAATTTTGCATTCAACAAAAGTTAATCTAAATCCAATTTATGTAACGCTCTTCAATCCCATTCTTTGGGCCTTTTCCAAAACAAACTCGTATGCTGCTTGGTATTCATTAGGAATTTCTCCTTCCAAAATGGCTTCTTTTACGGCTTCTTTTAAAACACCTATTTCGCGTGAGGGTTGTAAATTGAACATGGTCATAATTTCTTCTCCCGAAATTGGCGGTTGGAAATTACGGATGTGATCGCGCTCTTCGACTTCAATAATCTTGCGACGAACGATGTCGAAATTGTTGTGGTATTTTTTAAACTTGGCCGGATTTTTAGTCGTGATATCGGCTTCGCACAAGGTCATCAAGTTGTCTACATCTTCGCCGGCATCAAATACCAATCTTCGAACAGCAGAATCAGTTACAATATCTTCAGACAATACGATTGGTCGTGAACTCAGCATCACCATTTTTTGCACAAACTTCATTTTGTGGTTCAACGGCATATGCAATCTTTCAAAGATTCTTTTGACCATTTTACCACCCAGAAATTCGTGTCCGTGAAACGTCCAACCTTGTTTTTTATTGAAGCGTTTGGTTGGTGCTTTACCAATGTCGTGCAACAATGCGGCCCAGCGCAACCAAACATCATCGGTATTCGGGCAAATATTATCAACCACTTCCAAAGTATGGTAGAAGTTGTTTTTATGGGTATGACCTTCGATTTCTTCTACATTGTTGAGCGCTGTCAATTCGGGTAAAATAATTTCGAGTAATCCAGTTTTGTATAAATGTAAAAAGCCAATCGACGGTTTCGGGGTTTCGAGAATTTTATTCAATTCGTCTACTATGCGTTCGCCTGAAATGATTTTGATTCGGTCTTTATTATCGGCTATGGCTTGCAACGATTTTTCTTCGATGGTAAAATTCAGTTGCGTAGCAAAACGAATCGCTCTCATCATGCGCAACGGATCATCGGAATAGGTTATATTCGGTTCCAATGGCGTTTTGATGAGTTTTTTTTGTAAATCGGTCAAGCCGTTAAAAGGATCAACCAAATCGCCATAACTATTCGAGTTTAAAGAAAAAGCCAAAGCGTTA
>JBIIXM010000143.1:0-4635 GCA_044338435.1 Flavobacterium sp.
TAAATGTGCCAGCGTATTCACCGTATAATTCGGCTGCGGTAATTTGAATTCGATATCGGAAGGTTTAATTTTAGGATAATCTTCGGTAGCCAATCGTACCAAATGCAACCGCTGATAATCGTCGAGCAAAGTGTTCTTCTGCTTTAAAGGATTATGCGGCGTAACCACCATCCAAATTTGTTCTAAATCGGAATGCTCCGCCATGTGGTTGGCGATAATCAAATGACCTACGTGTATAGGGTTAAAAGTGCCGAAATAGAGACCGATCTTCATATTCGAGGGATAAGGGATAAGGGATAAGGGATAAGGGATAAGTTAATTTTCTTATGCCTTTGCCCTTATCTCTTTTGACTTATTTTACAAATTCTTTTACTAATTCATACGCTTCTTGCTTAGCCACATCCAAATCATAATTCTTGATGATAACATCAAATTGTGGTGCGGTGGCCAATTCTACGTGAGCTTTGGCAATTCTCATATTGATTTTATCATCACTTTCAGTAGAGCGCTCTTTTAAACGACGCTTTAACTCATCTACACTTGGCGGCTTCACAAAAACAGCTAAAGTTTCTTGAGGAAATTTCGATTTGATGCGCAATCCGCCGGCCACATCAATGTCGAAAATTACATTTTTGCCTTTGGCCCAAATGCGTTCTACTTCGCTTTTTAAAGTCCCGTAAAAATTGTCGCGATACACTTCTTCCCACTCCACAAAATCTTCGGCTTTGATGTGTTTTTTAAAATCGGCAATCGACATAAAATAGTAATCTTTCCCATGTTCTTCCTGTCCTCTCGGTTCACGGGTTGCAGCCGAAATTGAGAACTCTAAGTTCAATACGGGTTGCGCTAATAAATGCCTGACTATGGTGGTTTTTCCCGAACCGGATGGCGCTGAGAAAACTAATAATTTTCCTTTGTTCATTGTTGTTAGCTGTTAGCTGTCAGCTTAGAGCTTAGAGCTTTTTATAATACATTTAAAACCTGTTCCTTAATCTTCTCCAATTCGTCCTTCATCATTACGACCAATTTCTGCATTTCGGAGTGATTGGATTTGGAACCCATGGTGTTGATTTCTCTACCCATTTCCTGAGTGATAAAACCAAGTTTTCTACCATTGGCTTCCGTTCCGGCTAAGGTTTCGATGAAATAATTCAGGTGGTTTTCCAAACGTACTTTTTCTTCGGTGATATCGTATTTTTCGAGGTAAAAAATTAATTCTTGTTCAAAACGATTTTCATCTACATTCTCTTTCAATTCGGATAAAGCCGTTCTCAATCGGGTTTTGACAGTTTCCACGCGTTCGGCATCATATGCCACGGCGTTGTTCATCAAGGTCAAAATATTGGCAATGCGATGTAAAAATTCTTTTTCAAGCGACACACCTTCGTCTTTGCGAAACTGCACAATATTAGCTAAAGCTTCATCGATAACAGTTTGGATTTGCTGCCATTCGTTTTCATCAATTTCATCGCGCTCGGTTTTTAAAGCATCAGGCATTCTGACGGCCATTTTCATCAATTCGGTTTCATCGGCATTCGGAATAACAGCTTTCATTTGGTTGATGTAACCTTTTACTATCGGCACATTAATTTTGGAAGATGTTTCTTCTCCGGTAACTTCAACATAAAGCGAAAAATCGATTTTACCGCGTTCCAATCGCTGCGAAATTTGGTTGCGCAAACCCAACTCCATTTCTCTGAATACAGAAGGCATGCGGGTATTTAAGTCTAACCCTTTGCTGTTAAGCGATTTGATTTCAACGGTAATTTTTTTGGTCGGCAATTGCAAAGTAGCTTTCCCGAAACCGGTCATGGATTGTATCATTCGTGCTTGTTTCTAATAACTACAAATATATTCAAAATTGAGGAGTTCGGATTTAGGAATTAGGATTTCTTCTTGGTTACGAGAAAAACCCCAACAAATATCAAAACGGCCGATAAAACCTTCACTAAAGTAAGTTCATCTTTACCTACACTCATAGCGAAAATCGTGGCAAAAAGCGGTTGCAGGTAAATAAAAACGGCTACCGTTGTCGGCTTTAATTCGCGCATAGAAACCAAGTTGAGCAAATACGTCATAAACGTGGTAAAAACCACTACAAAACCTATTTCCCACACGATTACCGAAGGCAAGTTTTGCCACTGAATTTCTTGGTATTCGCTCCAACCAAACGGAAGCACCATCAGCAAACCAAAGGTGTAAATCCACTTTACAAAAGTGAAAGCGTTGTATTTTTCCATCAGTTTTTTCACGATAATCAGGTAAAAACCATAGGACACGGCATTGATAAAAACCAACAAATTCCCCAAAGGCGCATTGGTGGCGCTGCCCATCGATTTACCGTACAATATCAGAAATCCGGTGCCGAATAAGCCGAGGAAAATGCCAATGATTTTTCGTGCTTCCATCCTTTCTTTTATCAATATCGACGACAAGATTAACACGATAATCGGTGTAGTCACCATAATCACCGCGCCGGAAATAGGCGAGGTATAGCTCAGTCCTTTGAAAAAAGTGAGCATGTTCAACGCTACGCCAAACAAAGCTGCCGCAATAATTCGGGGAAAATCTGAGCGCTGGATTTTTTCCTTCGGTCCAAAAAAGGAAACCAACCAAAACAAAACGGTAGCACCTAAAACGCGAAGCAAAATAAAGCCGTAGGGTTTTACGAAAGTCGGCATCACATCTTTAGCAATGGTAAACGAAACGCCATAGATAATTGATACAAAAGTGGCCGCCAACAAAGCCCAATGGCGCTTACTCATGCGATAAAAAAGCGATGGCTTGTTGGACTACTTTCGGACTGTTACCCACAAAGATTTGGCCGTCAGCTATAATCACCGGTCGCGATAAAAAAGTGTAGTGTTCCAAGATATATCTTTTAAAATCGGCTTCCGACAACTTTTCATCTTTCAAACCCATTTCTTTGTACAAAGTCGCTCTTTTACTGAAAAGCACTTCATAACTGCCTGCCATTTGGGCCATTTCTTCCACTTGCTTTACCGTCATCGGTTCGGTTTTAATGTCTTGCAGCTGAAAAGTCTCGAGCTGTGGCAACGATTTTAAAATACGTTGACAGGTGCTGCAAGTTTTGAGGTGGTATATTTTTCGCATGGCTAAAAGTTTAACAATTCCAGCCACAAAAATACGTGGTTATGGCTTGGCAAATTCGTATTTTTATCAAAAAAAATTATGGACGCATCATTTAAAATCTGGGAAACCAACCGACACTTATACTTGAAGCTAATCAACAATTATTCGTTGGAACAGCTCAATAAAATTCCCGATAGTTTCAGCAACAACTTAATTTGGAATTTAGGCCATATCATCGTGGCGCAACAAGGTTTAGTGTATCGCCTTTCGGGATTGCCGGTGAACGTTTCCGAGGAAATGACCAATACCTATAAAAACGGTTCCAAACCTAACGGACAAACCACGCAAGCAGAAGTAGACGAACTCAAAGGATTGTTGATTTCATTGATGGAACAAACCAAAACCGATTTCGCTGCCGGAAAGTTTCAAAATTATACCGAATACACTACCGGAACCGGATTCCATTTGGCGTCGACTAAAGAGGCTATCGAATTCAACAACTACCACGAAGCCTTGCATTTGGGATTTATGATGAATATCCGAAAGTTTATTTAGAAGCTAATCCGGCTATACGTTACAATCTTTTCCCGAAAAGGAAAAGGATTTTCACTCCTATCCGGGCTATTAAAAAACGAAAAAAAGTACATTTGCAATCTAATTGAAACTCAAATGAAATTTAATACCAAAGTCATACATGGTAACCAACACCATGAAGAAGTAACCGGAGCGGTGATGCCGCCGGTATTTCAAACCTCAACTTACGCACAAGTTTCTCCCGGGAAACCTGTAGGCGATTACGAATATTCTCGTGCTGCCAATCCAACCCGTCAAGCCTTAGAAGATGCTTTAGCCAGTATCGAAGGCGGCGCACGCGGTTTGGCTTTCGCTTCCGGATTAGCCGCAACTGACTGTTTGTTGCGTCTGTTCAAAGCCGGTGACGAAATCATCGCCATGGACGATTTGTACGGCGGAACCTATCGCTTATTTACCCGTTTGTACAACAACAGCGGTATCAAGTTCCACTTTGTGGACATGACCGATTTAGACAAACTCCAGTCGTTAATCAACGAAAACACCAAATTGGTTTGGGTAGAAACACCTACCAATCCGTTGATGAAATTGGCCGACATAGCCGAGATTGCTAAAATCACCAAAAAACACAGTATCCTATTTGCAGTAGACAACACTTTTGCTACACCGTATTTGCAAAAACCCTTAGATTTAGGTGCCGATATCGTGATGCATTCCGCTACTAAATATTTGGGCGGACACAGTGATGTAATTGCCGGTGCTTTGATCATCAAAGACAAAGCCTTGGGCGATGAATTGCACTTCAAACAATTTGCTACCGGCGGAACTTTAGGGCCAATGGACAGTTTCCTGGTATTGCGCGGTATCAAAACCTTGCATTTGCGTGTACAAAGACACTGTGAAAACGGTGAAAAAGTAGCTAACTTTTTGGCCAATCATCCTGAAGTGGACAAAGTATTCTATCCTGGATTACCGGATCATCCGTTCCATGCTATTGCTAAAAAACAAATG
>JBIIXM010000144.1:0-4621 GCA_044338435.1 Flavobacterium sp.
TGGTAAATTACCGATGACTTTTCCGAGAAGTGTGGGTCAAATCCCAATTTATTATAATTATAAAAACACCGGAAGACCAAGTATGAATGAACCTGGTAGTGTGTTCTGGTCACACTATACCGATGAATTAAATACTCCGCTTTATCCGTTTGGTTATGGATTAAGTTATTCAAAATTTGAATATTCCAATTTAAAGTTAAGCAATGCTTCTTTTTCAAAAGGCGGTAACATAACGGTTACTGTTACGGTTAAAAATACAGGAAAGTTCACCGGTAAAGAAGTAGTTCAGTTGTACATCAGAGATTTGGTGGGAAGTCTTACCAGACCAGTAAAAGAATTAAAAGGATTTGAGTTGATTGAGCTTAAACCCGGAGCGCAAAAAGAAGTAGTCTTTGTCATAAACGAAAAGACAATTGAATATTATACCGCAAACAATAAGTGGGAAGGGGAACCAGGAGACTTTAAAGTTTTTGTAGGTACCAACTCATCAGAAACTATGGAAGCTGATTTTAAATTTGAATAATGATGAAAAAATGTATACACATATGCTTGCTGTTTTTGCCATTATTAGTCTTTTCACAAGCCAATACTCGCAAATTGGTTTGGCAAGAGGAATTCAACGGAACTACTTTAAACGAAAGCGATTGGAATTTTGAATTAGGAGATGGTTGTCCTAACATTTGTGGCTGGGGAAATAATGAGAAACAAATTTATACCAAAGACAATCATACCCTTAAAAATGGGTATTTGGTAATCAATGTGCTTAAAAATGGTAACGATAGCTACACCTCAACTCGAATCACTACAGCAGGAAAGAAGGAATTCCAGCACGGTAGGATGGAAGTGAGAGCGAAAATTCCAATCGGTAAAGGAATTTGGCCGGCATTTTGGATGTTGGGTGCTAACATCAACAAAGTAGGTTGGCCTAAATGTGGTGAAATAGATATATTGGAATATGTTGGTCGAGAACCACATAAAGTCTTTACCTCTTTACACACCCAAGACAGTCACGGTAATACCATCAATACCAAAAAAACGCAAATTGACAATATTGAAGAGGGTTTTCATTTGTATGCTATCGAATGGACCAAAGATAAGATTGAGTTTTTGGTAGACAACCAATCGGTGTATGTTTTTAGTCCGGATAATAAAGACGAAAATATTTGGCCTTTCAACCAACCGTTTTATTTTCTCATTAATGTGGCAGTAGGCGGAAACTTTGGCGGTCATGATGTAGACAATAGCATTTTTCCGCAGGAATTTACAATTGATTACATTAGAGTTTATCAATAAAGAAAACCCTATTTTAACTTTTCTTATAGCTTTTTTTAATTTTTATTTGTTTTTTAAATAAAATTTGTGTTAAATTTGATTTATTAATTATTCACAAAACGATTTGCCTATACAAAAACATTACTTTTTAGATTAAAGATTATTTTTTTAACCGTTACTAAAAGGTATTGTTATGGCTAAATCTCAACTTCCAGACGCTGTATTAGTTGACAAGTATATTTCCGGCGATGAAAATGCGCTGGCAATCTTGGTTAACAGACACCAATCGAAAATTTACGGGTATATCTATTCCAAAGTTTTGGATAGAGACATTACGGAAGACATTTTCCAAGAAACCTTTTTCAAGGTTATTCACACGCTCAAATCACGCAAATACTACAACGAAGAAGGTAAGTTCTTGTCGTGGGTATTGCGTATCGCCAGCAATTTGATTATCGATAAATTCAGAAGCGATAAAAAAATGCCGATGAACCGCGATACGGATGAATTCTCTGTGTTTGCCAGAATTACGGATGATTCTCTGAATGCAGAACGCAAGTTGATTAAAAATCAAGTTGAAGTGGATATCAAAACCATTATCGAAAAATTACCGCATGACCAAAAGGAAGTAATCATGATGCGCTATTATTTAGATATGAGTTTTAAAGAAATAGCCGATTATACTGGTGTTAGCGTTAATACCACTTTGGGTAGAATGCGTTATGCAATTACCAATATGAGAAAAGTGATTGAAAAAAATAAAATTTATTTGCCTTCTTAGATAATAAAAAGTATTTTTTTGCGTTATCTTATAAACAATCAAAACAAGTGATTTTTATATGGCAAAACTTTACTCTAAACGCAAATTAGCAACACCAAAAATGTTACCCAAAAAAGAAACAATTCGTTTGATACTTCAATATTCTTGTGCATTGAATATTATCAAAGTAGGCAACATGAACTTCGAAAATATTGCTAATTAATTAACGTCCCGTATCGTATCAAACGCTACGGGATGTTTTTTTTATGCACTCATTCAAAACTGATTTTCTGCCTATGGTTTTGGTGATGATGTCTTTCTCCAAATTCCAACCTCTGGCCGGAGAGTATTCTCTTCCGTACCAAATAATTTGCAAGTGTAAATCGTTCCATAATTCCCTCGGAAATATAGCTTTGGCATCTTTTTCCGTTTGCTGTACACTTTTTCCGTTCGATAAATTCCATCGGTACATTAGGCGATGGATGTGCGTGTCAACCGGAAAAGCCGGAACGCCAAAAGCTTGTGACATAACAACACTCGCCGTTTTATGACCAACTGCCGGTAATCTTTCCAACGCTTCAAAACTTTTTGGCACTGCTCCGTTGTGCTCTTCAATTAAAATTTTAGACAAACCGTAAATGCCTTTAGATTTCATCGGTGATAATCCGCAGGGTTTGATGATTTCTTTGATTTCTTCGACACTCAGTTTGACCATATCGTACGGATTGTCAGCTTTTGCAAATAGTATCGGCGTAATTTGGTTGACCCTGACATCAGTACATTGGGCAGATAACAATACAGCAATTAATAAAGTGTACGGATCTTTGTGGTCTAACGGAATGGGTATTTCGGGATAGTAGTCTTTTAACGTATTTATAACGAATGTTGCACGTTCTTGTTTGGTCATTTTACCTAATTTTGATTGGTAAAAATAGTAAATTTAACCTCAAAACTCTAGCATCTAAAATATGACAACATTAAAAAAAGGGGACAAAGCACCCCATTTCTCAGGAAATGACCAAGACGGAAACCCGCATACATTGGCCGATTATAAAGGAAAGAAATTGGTAGTTTTCTTTTATCCTAAAGCCAACACGCCTGGTTGTACCGCAGAAGCCTGTGATTTAAGGGACAATTACGATCGCTTCAAAGCCAATAATTATGAACTTTTAGGAGTAAGCGCGGACAATGCCAAAGCACAAGCCAATTTTAAAAATAAATTCGATTTCCCGTTTCCGCTTTTGGCCGATGAAGACAAGTCGGTTATTGAAGCGTTTGGTGTTTGGGGTCCGAAAAAGTTTATGGGCAAAGAATACGATGGTATTCACCGTACAACGTTTGTGATTAATGAAGAAGGAATTATAGACGATGTAATTACCGATGTAAAAACAAAAGCACATGCTGCACAAATATTAAAATAAAAAAAGCCGAGATTTATCTCGGCTTTTTTGTTTTATACTTTTTCTAAAATTTTATTCGGATCATAACCAAACAAACGGTGTTTTTTGATAATCTCAGCAATACCTTGCGGAAGCATTTTTTCCCAACCCGGAGTACCGTTGTTGATCATTTTTAATACTTCTCTGGAGAATATTTTTAAGTGGTTTTTGTCAAACTCGGTGATGTCGACTACTTTACCGTTGTAAGCAAAGAATTTGTACAACTCTTTCATGCGCGGGTGTACTTTTAAGTTTTGCGAGTTGATGATTTCTCCATCTTCGCCTTCCATAGGGTACAAGAACACTTTTAAATCTCTGTAGAATAATTTTCCGAAAGCTTCTAAAATGCCACCGCTCAAATGACGGTAATATTTCTCATCGAAAATGTCTACTAAATTGTTTACTCCCATAGCCAATCCCATACGAGCTTTGGTATAGTTAGAAAAATACTCTACTACTTTATAATATTCCTGGAAGTTGGATATCATTACGGTTTGTCCTAAGGCACAAAGCAACTCAGCTCTGTCCATAAAATCTCTCTCGTCAATTTCTCCTTCAGAGCGCAAGTTGGAAAGGGTAATTTCAAAAATAACCAAGGTATTGTCTTTATCAACTTTGCTTTCTTCTAAATACATTTTAAAAGACTTCTCGTACATGTCCATATTTACCTGAGTAACCGGACGGAAACTGCCTCGTAAAGCCAAAATGTTTTTCTTGTATAAGATGGAAGCCGGCAATACGTTTTTACCGTCAGGTCCAAACATTACCGCATCGGTCATGCCGTTTTTCACCAATTGCAAACTCATCAAACGATTGTCAACATTGGCAAAACGTGGTCCGGAAAAGTTAATGGTGTCTATTTCCAATTGGTCTTTATCCAAGTGGTCGTATAAATAGCGTAACAATTTCTTTGGATCATTGTATTTGTAATAGGCACCGTAAATCAAGTTCACCCCTAAAATTCCTAAGGTTTCTTGTTGCAAACGAGCATCGGTTTCTTTAAAACGAATGTGTAAAATGATTTCGTTGTAATCTTCATCAGGTTCAACTTGGTATTTGATACCAACCCAACCGTGGCCTTTAAATTGTTTGGCAAAATCAATAGTAGCTACTGTATTGGCGTAACTAAAGAACATTTTGTTAGGATGTT
>JBIIXM010000145.1:0-4605 GCA_044338435.1 Flavobacterium sp.
AATGTTTTGGCAGTAGTTTCTTTGCTGTTGATTTTTGTACACTATTTTGTAATTGCGTTACCGGTTTTCTCCGATCGATTGTTGGTTTCCATAATCGCCGTGGCTTTGATAGCCTATTGCCGTTTTCACCAAGAGAGTTTTCTGGTCACCCAAATTTTAGAAAACAAAATGTTAAGTTTTATCGGGTTAATCAGTTATGGAGTATATTTATACCACAATGTTTTTCCGAGGTATTGGACAGCAGTACTTTCGCGGTTGCACATAGAAACCCCGGCTACTCAAGGTCATTTCTCTTACATAGAGTTTGTAGTCCAAACGGGTTTTGTGATTTTGGTGAGTTATTTATCGTGGATTATCATTGAAAAGCCCATTGCCAAATGGAAAGATAAAATCAGTTAAGAAAACAGAAACAGCTTATAATGAAATATTTACTATTCCTTTTTTCATTTCTTTCTTGGTCGCAACAAACCGCTAAAGTCAACTTTACCGAGTGCTATGCTAAAGTGGCACCCGATTATAAATTGAGAAAAGTAGAGGGAAAAGTAGTCTATCATTTTAAGGTTTTACAACCTATAGATACCATTCGCATTGATGCCAAAGACATGCGTTTTTACGAGGTGAAAATCAATAATAAATCGGTTAATTTTAAAAGTAATAAAAAAGAATTACTACTGTTTGAAGGTTTCAAGAAAGGAAATAACAGTGTCAGTTTCAGCTATACGGCCTTTCCCAAACAAACGATGTATTTCACCGGACAAGGCGAAACCGCTCAGATTTGGACACAAGGACAAGGAAAGTACAGCAGTCATTGGATGCCGAGCTTTGACGATGTGAACGAGAAAGTCGTTTTCAATCTTCAAATCATCAGTCCGAATCAGTTTGTAGCCATCGCCAACGGAGTGCTTCAAAAGAGTGCTTTGGCAGACCAACAATTAAAGTCGTGGTTTTACAAGATGCAAAAACCTATGAGTTCTTATCTGTTGGCACTTGTGATAGGCGATTTCAGGAACAAAGTCATTGCCTCAAAATCGGGTTTACCGTTGCAGTTTTTTATTCAGCCGAAAGACACGGCCAAGTTTGACGCTACTTACCGCCATTCGAAGCGCATCTTTGATTATTTGGAAAAAGAAATCGGATTCAAATATCCGTGGCAAGTGTACAAGCAAATTCCGGTAGAAGACTTTTTGTACGCCGGTATGGAAAACACCTCGTGTACCATTTTTGCTCAAGATTACGTTGTGGATGATATTGGTTTTAACGATAGAAATTATGTGAATGTCAATGCACACGAGTTGGCGCACCAATGGTTTGGCGATGTGGTTACGGCTACATCAGGAAAGCATCATTGGTTACAAGAAGGATTTGCCACTTATTATGCCTTATTGGCCGAGCGCGCGGTTTTTGGAGACGATTATTTTTACCATCAATTGTATCGCATCTCTTTACAATTGCGCAATGCTGCCAAAACCGATACTATTCCGGTACTGAACGAAAAAGCCAGTTCGCTATCGTTTTACCAAAAAGGGGCTTGGGCGTTGCATACTATTCGAGAAGCCATCGGACCGAAACCATTTCAAAAAGCAGTGAAATCGTATTTAAAAAAGTACCGATTCAAGAATGTTGAAACCGATGATTTTCTGGCTGAAATCAAAAAAGCAGCACCGAATTTCGATACTGAAAAGTTCAAAAAAAACTGGTTAGAAGACTATCATTTTCAAACGGAAGAAGCCAACGCTTTGTTACGACAAAGTCCGTTTATGCAACAACTTTTTGAAACCCAACAGTTGCGTAAAAAAGCATTAACTGAAAACAAACAGCGCTACACAGAATTGTTGCAATCCGATGTTTTTTATCCGATAAAAACCGAAATTCTATACCAACTGAAAGACGTTACTTTTGCTGAAAAGGCGGAGTTATTGTCACTCGCATTGCAAACCAATGATGTTAAAGTGCGTCAGGCATTAGCAGAGTTTACAGGAGAAATCCCGGTGTCTTTTCAATCTTCGTATGAAACTTTATTAGACGATGCCTCTTATGATACCCGAGAAATTGCCTTTATGACGCTTTGGAAAACGTTTCCGGAAAACCGGATCAAATACCTGGAGAAAGCTAAAAACTGGATTGGTGGCAATGACAAAAGTTTGCGAATCCTTTATCTTACTTTTGCGTTACTTTCGGAAGACAGTCAGAATAAAGAGTCATTGTACACCGAATTAGTTAATTACACATCTCCGACTTTCGAGAGTTCGGTCCGCCAAAATGCTATTACTAATGCCTTATCAATCAATCCGAAAGACTCAGCGGTGTTGAGAAATCTGGTCAATGCAACGGTACATCACAAATGGCAGTTCAGCAAGTTTGGTCGGGATAAAATTCGACAGTTGCTCAAAAAAGAGGGTTATGCCGACTTGTTTCAATCGATTCTACCATCTTTATCGGAGAGCGAAGTGATTCAATTGCAAAAATTGTTAAGTGAAAAAGTATGAGAGCATTAGTGATTTCAGGTGGCGGGAGTAAAGGTGCATTTGCCGGTGGCGTTGCGCAATACCTGATGCAGGAAAACGGTTGTGAATACGATATTCTTATCGGTAGTTCTACCGGAAGTTTGTTGATTCCGCATTTGGCACTGGGCGAAGTCAATAAGATTTACAACATCTATTCTAATGTGAACATGCGCAGTATTTTTGATGTTAGTCCGTTTGTGGTTAAAAACAAAAATACGCCTAACGAAACCGTTTCTATCAATCACTGGAATGTGATCAAACAATTTGTCAAAGGCAAAAGAACCTTTGGAGAAAGCCATAAACTGCTCGAATACATTAAAGAAAATTTTACTATATCCGAATTTGCATTGCTCAAGTCAACGGCTTGCGAAGTAGTTGTAACGGTGACGAATTTATCTAAGAATGAAGTCGAGTACAAATCCATAAAAGACTTTGAATACGAGGAGTTTTGCGAATGGATTTGGATTTCCTGCAATTATATTCCGTTCATGTCTTTGGTGACTAAAAACGGTTTTGAATACGGTGATGGCGGATTTTCGAGTTTGGTTCCGATCCGAGAAGCGATTAAGCGCGGTGCCACTGAAGTTGATGTCATCATATTGGAAACCGAACTACAAACTCGCCCTAAAAAGATTGGCCGTAATCCGTTTTCTTTGATGATTGATTTGTTTCAAACCTTATTGACACAAGTAGAAAAACACGACATCACCATTGGTAAATTGGCAGCCAAAAACAAAGATGCCAAACTCAATTTATACTATACACCAACGGAGTTAACAGATAACGCGCTGATTTTCAATAAAGACAAAATGAAAGATTGGTGGCACAAAGGCTATGACTACGCCAAAAACAAGAGCGAGTTAATGAGCGATAATCTACAGTAAACTTCTTAATTCTTACAAAAAAATATTTTATTGTAATTATTTTACTATTTTTATTTTATAAATGTAAGATATGTTAGTAAAAGTTTTTGGAAGCGCTGTTTTTGGAGTAGAAGCCACAACCATTACGGTTGAAGTCAATATTGATAAAGGAATCGGGTACCATTTGGTAGGTTTGCCGGATAATGCCATCAAAGAGAGTAGTTACCGAATAGCCGCCGCTTTGAAAAATAACGGTTACGAATTTCCCGGAAAGAAGATTACCGTCAATTTAGCGCCTGCCGATTTACGAAAGGAAGGTTCAGCTTACGATTTGACTTTGGCTGTTGGGATTTTATCGGCTTCCAATCAAATCAATGCTACAGAAGTGGACCAGTATGTCATCATGGGCGAGTTGTCGTTAGACGGAAGTTTACAACCCATCAAAGGCGCGTTATCCATTGCTATCAAAGCCAAAGAAGAAGGGTTTAAAGGTTTTTTTCTACCGATACAAAACGTAAAAGAAGCCGCTATCGTAGACGGTTTAGACGTTTATGGTGTGGAAAATGTATTGCAAGTCATTGATTTTTTTGAAGGCAAAGGCACGCTCGAACCCACCAAAATAGATACCCACGAAGAGTTTTATAAAACTTTAGATTTCCCGGAGTTTGATTTTGCTGATGTTAAAGGACAAGAAAGTATCAAACGCTGTATGGAAATTGCGGCTGCTGGCGGGCATAATATCATTCTCATCGGACCACCGGGTTCGGGAAAAACCATGTTAGCCAAACGATTGCCAAGTATTTTACCGCCAATGACATTAAATGAAGCTTTAGAAACCACCAAAATCCATAGTGTAGCCGGAAAAATCAAAGATGTCGGTTTGCTGAATCAAAGGCCTTTTCGGAGTCCGCACCACACGGCCAGCAGTGTTTCACTAGTTGGTGGCGGCAGTTATCCGCAACCGGGCGAAATTTCTTTAGCGCACAACGGCGTCTTGTTTTTAGATGAGTTGCCAGAGTTTAAAAGAGAAGTGTTGGAAGTGATGCGACAACCATTGGAAGACCGTGAAGTAACGATTTCCCGAGCCAAATTCACCATAACTTATCCGTCGTCTTTTATGTTGGTGGCGAGCATGAATCCGAGTCCGGGTGGCTATTTTAACGATCCTGATGCGCCGGTCAGTTCTTCTCCGGCAGAAATGCAAAGGTATTTGAGTAAGATTTCCGGACCGTTGTTGG
>JBIIXM010000146.1:0-4602 GCA_044338435.1 Flavobacterium sp.
TTTTTGTTGGCGGATTTGTTGTGTAAAAACGCTCTAACACTTTCAATGATGGTAGCCACGCCCGAAGCATCGTCGCTGGCCCCGTGAGAAAACGAATGCGGAGCACTGTCGTAATGCGCCAACAGCAGTAACGCTTTAGAATCCGTAGTGCCTTTAATCTTGGCGATGATATTTTTAGCCTTAACCAAAGTGCCTTTTTCTGTCATAGTAAAGCCTTCTTGTAAGGTGGTTTGTAAGCCCAAACTTTGCAGTTCTTTTTGCAGATAATTGGCCACAGCTTTATGATTTTGTGACCCTACAAAATGCGGTTTGGCGGACATGTTCTTAACAATATCAAGCGCTCTTTTCGTAGAAAATTCGGAGAGTGGCGCTTCTGTGACGTCATAGCTTTGCGGCATCATAAAATAGAATATGCCGCTGAGTAGGACTGCCAAAAACAAAAAGCTAAACAGTGAAGGTTGGTTGTTTTTCATTGCTGGTTAGTGGTTTGCTTTTTTTCTATTAAGCCATTTTTACACGGCACAAGAAGTAAAATACAAGGTAAATGTACTAAATATCTTTTTTGACCAACACATAAAAATCATTCTCGATGGCCATATAGCCTTGATCATAAATAAAATAGTAGGTATTTCCGTTTTTAGTGGAACGAATAGTCGTTAAATAATCGAAGTCGAAACCCTTGTTAAGCAGTTTCAATCGGGTTGTTTTTGATTTGCCCTCGGCGTTAAGTTCCGCCAATATTCGGTAATTCCTCCGAAGTTTATTGTTGGTATTGCGCATGTAATTGTTGCTGTCTTTGTTCATTTTGTTGTTGAAGGCATTTCGACAACCGTCACCGCAAAATTTTTTATCTTCTCGGCCAATAATTCTCTCGCCGCATTCTAAACAATTTTTCTCCATATCCTTTCCTTTTAATTATAAAAAGTAGATAAAATCTTATAAGATTAAAACAAATGTACGAAAAATATTTCTATTTGCAAATGGTTACAATTATTTATAGTCGAAAGTAAATGGTAAGAAACCGATTATTTTTTCCTTGCTGTCACAACTTTGCACTGTCGGAATTTAAAACCGGACAATTCAAAATCATTTAATAACAATAACATTAAATTTTAAAAGCCATGAATGCCATGAAAAACAAAGTACAATTAATTGGTCATGTAGGACAAGATCCGGAAGTCAAAGACCTTGAAGGAGGGAAAAAAGTAGCTAATCTTACCTTAGCTACCAATGATTACTACATCAATGACAAGGGTGAAAAAGTTGAAAATACCGAATGGCACAAAGTGGCTGCTTGGGGGAAGATTGCCGAAATCATTGAAAAGTATGTGGTCAAAGGCAAGGAGATTGTTGTGGAAGGAAAGCTAACCCACAGAAGCTACGAGGACAAAGACGGAACGAAGCGCTATGTGACCGAAGTAGTTGCAAATGACATTTTGTTGTTAGGTAAATAAAGTGTCTTATTTTGACTTCCTCATTTTAAATTGAATGAGGAAGTTCAAAAGATTAATTTGAATTCAAGAAAGATTAATATTAAGGTTTTCAACATACGATTGACCAAAGAATTTTGTCAGGCAGACCAAGCAAAGTTGAATGCTTTTTTAGATAGTGTGGAAGTGAAACTAACGTCAACCAATTTTGTCACTACCGGAACAGTCGACTTTTGGTCGGTGGTCATTTTCTTCAGTGCCAAACAACTCAAAAAGGACAAAACCGCAGAAGTTTTTTCAGAACAACAATTGTCGCAAGAGGAAGCGCTTGTTTTTCAAGCACTCAAAACCTGGCGAAATGATTTGGCTCGAAGATTAGAATGGTCATCTTTTCGCATTTGTCATAATTCACATTTGTTGGCCGTTGCCAAGTCGAAACCGGAAACATTAGAAGCACTCGAATCTATTCCCGGTTTTGGGAAAACCAGAACAGAAAAATACGGAGATGCTATTTTAAGCGTTTTAAATTCTTTATAGCTAAGAGATGACAGTATTTGGTTTGCAGGTTACTTAAAGCTATTTTTAGTAAGGAATATTTTTGTCTAAAGTTTAAAAGTTATAAACTAAAAGAATCCTTTCTCAAAGCAATAAAAAAGCCTTCTAATATTGAAGGCTTTCTATTTTATTGAGCTTTTTAAAAATATCAAACATCGGACATTTTTTGCAGCGTTTGTCTTCTGACTTTTTGTATTTCTCGCAGCACTCCGACTTACAATCGTCTGAAACCAAGAGCGATTTTAGCAGTAGCTTTTTTTGCTTTTTGTCCTTGTCTTTATTTTTTTCTTTTTTACTCACTTTTCCAATTTAATCAATTTCAGGGTTTGGCATCCAGAGCAACAGAGCTGGTTACCGCCAATTGTTGAATGTCGCGGTCAAACAAATACAATCCGCCACGGTCTTCCCCAATCAAATTGATTTTATCTAAAATGGTTTTGGCTTGTGCTTCTTCTTCAATTTGTTCTGCCACGTACCATTGTAAAAAGTTGTGTGTAGCATAATCTTTTTCGCCTAAAGTAATATGAACCAACTCATTGATAGAGTTAGATACAAACAATTCATGTTGGTACAATTCTTCAAACATTTCTTTGAACGTTCCGAATTCTGTTTTAGGTGCTTTCAATTCGGTGATTTTGGCATGTGAACCTCTTTCGTTCACATACTTTACCAATTTTAACATGTGTTGACGCTCTTCATCAGACTGATTGAACATGAACTGCGCAACACCTTCCAAACCTTGAGCCTCAGCCCAGCAAGCCATGGAAAGGTAAATTTGTGATGATTCCGCTTCTATGCGGATTTGATTGTTTAATGCTGTTTCGATGTTAGTTTTTAGCATAATCTTTTTCTTTTTGGTAAATTTAGAAAAATTATTCGTTCATCAATTCTTGAAGTAACGTTAAAAATTGTCCCACATGATAGCCGTCTGCCAATCCGTGGTGCACGTGAACGGCAATAGCCATTGTTTTCTGGCCGTTTTCTTCGGTCATTTTTCCGTAGGATATTTTCGGACAACTGTCGGGCCAAGTAAAACTTCGGGCGTGTGAATAAGAAGTAAAATCTATCCAAGGCACGGCCGAAAAGTGAATCAAATTAATTTCGAAATCGCGGGTGATTAATCCTGGAGTGACTTGAATTCGGGCAATCTCTTTTTTGGTAATTTCGGCAAAAGTGGCCAAGTTTTCATCAAATTCGATCAAAGAAAATCCAAAAGTTTTATCGTCTCTTAATATGGTTGCCGACGCATCGATTCGGTCAAAATCATACACTTCCTCGCCAATGATGCGGTAGCGAAAGTTTTCAACGGCATTGACCGCTAACAAGGTTTTGTGCAAATAATACGTGAAAAAAGTCACGCCCAACTCCTTTGCTTTTGCATAAGCTTGGGTACAATCTATAAGTGCTGTAACACCAAAAAAAGGTTCTTCCATTTGCTTGAAAAAGGCAAAGTGTTCTTTGCGATTCCAAGCGTTCAAGTCTAATTTATGTTTCACTTTAGGATAATAAAAGAGGTAAAACTTCGGTGATTTTTTCCAAAGCTTTAAAGTTTGGATGTTCTACTTTGTGGTTGATTTTTTCGTGTTCCCAAGTCGTATGAAACGGAATGTGAACGGCATGACCGCCTATATTCAACACCGGTAACACATCAGATTTTAAGGAGTTGCCAATCATGAAAAACTCTTCGGATTTAATTTCCAAACGCTTCAATAAGTCTTCATAATCTTTCTCTTTTTTGTCCGACATCACTTCGATATGGTGAAAATAATGGCCCAAACCGGAATTGTGCAATTTTCTTCTTTGGTCTAACAAATCACCTTTGGTGGCGACTACCAATTTGTATTTCCCACTTAAAGCTTGCAAGGTTTCTTCCACGCCGTCAAGCAATTCGATAGGCTTTTGAAGCAATTCTTTACCGTATTCGGTGATCTTTTCCACCACTTCTATCGATATGGTTTTGTTGGAAATACGCATCGCCGCCTCTATCATTGATAGGATATAGCCCTTGATGCCATAACCATAAAGCTCTAAGTTGGCAATTTCGGTTTTGAACAATTCTTGTGACAAACCTTGATGCGACAAATAATCGCTCATCAAAGCACAAAACTTCTCTTCGGTTTCCTGAAAATAAGGTTCATTGACAAACAAGGTGTCATCGGCATCGAAAGCGATTACTTTTAGGTTCATATCCGTTTATTTTTTCTAACTAATCAAAGTGCCGTTCCCAACACCATCCGCATCAGGATTCACAAAAACCAATTGACCTTCTTTGTTGTTGGTCATTAAAATCATTCCTTGGCTTTCCACGCCACGTAAGGCTCTTGGCGCTAAATTCACCAACACTGTTACGCGTTTTCCAATCACTTCTTCCGGAGAAAAATGTTCGGCTATACCCGAAACGATAGTGCGAACGTCAATACCGGTGTCGACTTTTAAAACCAATAATTTATTGGCTTTCGGCATTTTTTCGGCTTCCAAAATAGTGCCGACACGCAAGTCTAATTTTGAAAAATCTTCAAAAGTTGAAGTAGGTTTTTGAGGTTCTACCACTTGGTTCTCCATGATATTGGCTTTTTTAGTAGCTTCGAGTTTGTCTATTTGTTTCTGAATTTCCGCA
>JBIIXM010000147.1:0-4598 GCA_044338435.1 Flavobacterium sp.
CTTTTGGTAAGATTTTCATATTTTTTATCAAAGATGATTTTTGAATACTTTGCTCCATTTTTAGTTTTGACTAATTTTTCATAGTATCTGATGCGAACACCTTTAAAATAGTCTTGTTCAGCAATTGTATTGTTTTTTGGAGTAGCCTTTGTAACTATTTTTTCTTGTGCTATAATATCAACGCAGCAAAGAAATATTATGCCGCTAAGCATAGGGATAATGGCTGTTTTTTTTAAGAAGGCTACGCTTTTCGTAGTGTTTTTGGTCATCATAATTAATCGTTTTTTGGTTATTAAGTAATTCAAATTGCTGGCCAAGTAAATTGTTTGATTGCCGTTTCCTTTTTGCAAGAGTAAATTTTGGTAAAAGGGAACATTATTATAAGATTCAACCACTTTTTGGTCGGCCAAGAATTCGTGGTTAAGTTGGATAGCTTTTTTATAGAAATACAAGAGCGGGTTGAACCAAAAGATGGTGATCAGCAACTCGATAAACAAGATGTCTAAAGTGTGTTTTTGAGTAACGTGAACCAGTTCGTGGGTATACAATTCGTCTTCAATAGTTCTCTGATTGTAATCATCGAAATTGATGAAGATGTGATTCAGAAAGGTATGCGGCAGTGTTTTTTCATCCACCAAAACCAAGGTGGCATTTTGGTATTTTATTGTTGGATTGGAAGTTGATTTTGAGATTAATTTCCAAATATTTTTTCCGAATCGAACACTTAAAATTAGTGTTATTATGCCGTATATAGTCCACAAAATTATTGAAGTATAATTTATAGTTTCCGCAACTGCAATGCTTTCATTTGAAAACGGAATCGGGACAAGTTCAGGTTCGGTTATTGTTGTCAGCGGGACTTTTCGAATGATTTCAAAGCTTAAAAAAGGAATGATAAGCGAAATGACTATCGACAACAGTAAATAAAACCTGTTGAATTGGTGTGTTTTTTCTTTTTCCAATACCCAATGGTAAAATACAAGAAAGACTAGTAAACTGATGGCTGATTTGATTAGAAAGTCGATCATTTTTTCTTTTTTTGAAGTGCAACATCGATGATTTTTTTGAGATCTTCCAGCTCTTTTTCCGATAAATTGGTTTCCGTAGTAAAAAAGGAGGCAAATTGCGAAGCCGAGTTGTTAAAGAAGTTTTTGATCAATCCGTTAACGTGTTTTGAAAAGTAATCCGACTTTTTAACCAAAGGATAATATTCTCGTGAGTTCCCGAATTCGGTATAAGCCACAAAGTTTTTATCAATCATTCTTTTTAAAAGTGTGGCGACTGTGGTTGTGGCGGGTTTTGGCTCAGGATACGCTTCGAGTAAATCTTTCATGAACGCTTTGTCCAGTTTCCATAAATGTTCCATCAATTGTTCTTCGGCATTGGTGAGTTGCATTGTTCTACGGATTTAGAATTAACTCTACAAATGTAGAATAATATTTTATTTCTACAACTGTAGAAGTAAAATTTAACATTTTTGGTCTGTGTAAGCTGGGTTTGCGTTAGGGATTGTAGCATTGTTTGAGCTCTCCCGGTTTTTCGGGAAGCGAGTGCGGAAAGCCCGACCTTGTTGCAGTGAAGTGGCTGTTTTGAAAAGGAAACGTTGTGCAACAAGGGAACGCCCAAAAGGAAAATCCGTTTACTCAAAGAAGAATAAACGGATTAGAGATTGTTGTAGGTGAGGATGACTATTTACTCAGCTCCACAAAATATTTATAAAACAATGGTATCGTCTCAATGCCTTTTAAGTAATTAAAAATGCCGAAATGCTCGTTAGGTGAGTGAATCGCGTCGGAATCCAAACCAAAGCCCATCAGAATGGTTTTGGATTTCAGTTCTTTTTCAAACAAGGCCACAATCGGAATACTACCGCCGGAACGCACCGGAATGGCCGTAACGCCGAAAGTTTCCGTATACGCTTTGTTGGCAGCTTGGTAACCGATACTGTCGATAGGCGTTACATAGCCTTGACCGCCGTGGTGTGGCGTAACCTTCACTTTTACGGCTTTAGGTGCAATGCTCTCGAAGTGTTTTTGAAACAATTCGGTGATTTCCTCCCAATCTTGGTTGGGTACCAAACGCATCGAAATTTTA
This sequence comes from Flavobacterium sp., assembly GCA_044338435.1. Classification (GTDB taxonomy): domain Bacteria; phylum Bacteroidota; class Bacteroidia; order Flavobacteriales; family Flavobacteriaceae; genus Flavobacterium. Next base: position 2,095 of record JBIIXM010000147.1, read on the forward strand.
GCGTAGGCTTTGCTTGCAATTACAGTTTTCGCACCTTCGCCGGTATAGCCGCCCCAAATGCCGTTGACGTCTAAGGTTGGACGAATCGAGTTTCTTTCGTTGGTAGTATAACCGGTTTCTCCGTAAACATCTGCAATATCCAAGGCATTTTTATAGGCTTCTTCGCTGTAAGGACGTTTGGCCATTTCTGCTCTTTCGGCAGCCGATAATTCTTCTACTTTGTCGTAAAAACCAGGGATGGTGATGTGATTGTTTTCGTCGTGTAACGATGCAATCATTTTGGTCAACACGTTAATCGGGTTAGCCACAGCACCGCCGTACAAGCCTGAGTGTAAATCTCTGTTTGGTCCGGTAACTTCCACCTCTACGTAACTCAAACCTCGTAAACCGGTGGTAATGGAAGGTTGTTGGTTAGAAATCATTCCGGTATCGGAAATTAAAATGACGTCGCAGCTTAATTTTTCTTGGTTTCTTTCTACGAACCAGCTTAAACTTTTGGAGCCGACTTCCTCTTCACCTTCAATCATGAACTTCACGTTGCATGGCAAACAGTTGTTGGCAATCATATATTCGAAAGCCTTTACGTGCATGTACATTTGGCCTTTATCGTCGCAAGCACCGCGGGCAAAAATAGCGCCGTCGGGGTGAATTTCGGTCGTTTTGATTACCGGCTCAAACGGTGGCGATGTCCATAATTCCATTGGATCCGGCGGTTGTACATCGTAGTGACCGTAGACCAAAACTATAGGTAGCGTTGCGTCGATAATGTGTTCTCCGAAAACGATGGGATAACCCGGTGTTTCGCAAATTTCCACAAATTGGCAGCCGGCTTTTTCCAAGCTTTCTTTTACCGCTTCTGCTGTATTGATAACATCTTGCGAATAAGCACTGTCGGCACTGACAGAAGGAATTTTTAAAAGTTCAACGAGTTCTTCTATAAAACGTTCTTTGTTTTGCTGAACGTAGTGTTTAATATTATCCATTTTTAAGATTAAATTGTAATATCCAAATTTACTAAAAAAGACGTTTAAAAAAATTCATAATTCATAATTCGTAATTCATAATTATAATTATATTTGCAATCTCAATTTTAGCGGGTATGGCGAAATTGGTAGACGTGCCAGACTTAGGATCTGGTGCCGCAAGGCGTGTAGGTTCGAGTCCTATTACCCGCACAAAAAGTCCAAACGAAAGTTTGGACTTTTTTTTTGGCGTGTTGGTTCCCCCGATACTTCGGGGCTATTACCCGCACAACAAAAAGCTCTGACGGAAGTCAGGGCTTTTTTTTTGGTCATAAGTTGTTGAGACTGTTTTGTAAAAGCTTAACAATTATTTTGATGGTCAATATAATAACCAATTAACTTGCTATTATGTCGTTTTGTCTATAAATTATTAATTATAGTTTTTAATAAAATAATTTTGATGTATTCACCTCTGTAAATTAAAATTATCTTTATGAAAAACAAATCATTTGGGATACTAATATTGTTGTTATTAGGCTGCTTTTTGATTTTGCTATCAATCTTTTTTTTGTACCAAGGAATAAATTCAAATCGTGAAGAAATACAGGTAACAAGAAATGAATTAAATAAAGCTAAAAAGAAGATAGAAAAACTCAGTAATCTAGTAGCAGCAAAGAATAGTTTAAGGCGAAAAAAAGATAGTGTTATTTCTCGAAATTCTGATGAGTTCGAAACTATGTTGGGAAAGAACATTCCGCTAATTGAAATAACAGATTTAGACTTATTACATAAAAACAAAAGAAATAACAGAGATGAATCTCATGTTTACAAATTTAGATTTTACATTTTTAATGTTGGCAAAAGTTCATTGAAAGATGTAATTGTTTCTATTAAAGACATTTACAATGACCCTAAAAAGATTGAAATAAAAAGCAACACTATCGGAAATCTTAAAAACAGTAGTATTGATGTTAATGATCAGCAAATTGGAACCTATGAAAATTTTAATATTTACACCTTGAATTTAAAATCCAGACGTTTGGTTTATGCTACGACAATGTCAAAAAGTTATGGTTTTGAAGAATATACATTTAATGTTATTGTTGAATGGAAGTGTGGTTTTTATCAAATAAAGGTCAAGATTCAAGAACTTGACGGAAATCTCAAATATGATTATGAGTACTATGATATTAATGGAGAACCAATAGACTTCAAAAAACTGAAAAGTAGTATTCTTAAATAAAATCCCCATTTTTTGTAAGATTGATTCAATTACCGCTTTTTTTGTTGAAATTAGGCAAGCTTATTTTACTATACCGATACTAGGTTGTTTTTCTTTTATTTGGTTAATAATATGTTTACAGTTTGTTTTTTTTGAGTGTTTTGATTTTTGAAAATTCGATTATTTTTACACCATCAATACTAATTTGATGCAAAATCTTTTATTCTAATGAAAGGGAGAAAGCTTATGGTAACCGTGGTACTGGGAATTTTTGGATTTGTTTTATTAGCAGTGTCTGGTTATTTGCTATACAGAAACAG
>JBIIXM010000148.1:0-4579 GCA_044338435.1 Flavobacterium sp.
CTTTTTCTACATAATCACCGTCTTGTACTAACCAAGTGGCAATTTCTACTTCTTTAATCGATTCTCCCGGTGAAGGGACTTTCATTTCTAAAATCATCTTTTATAATTTTATAGTGTTGTTTTCTACTTTATTTACTAGCCCCGATTGCAGTGGAAATCCTTTTTTTGATTCGCTTGGAGCGAAGCGAAAAGCAAATCAAAAAAAGATTGCAACGAAAAGCGGGATTAAGCTCCTAATTATCTAAATAAATTCTTGTCGAATACCATTCTAATCGCATCCGCATGACGTCTTCTGTCACGTGTATGACTTCCGGCGGCCGGTGCTGCGTAAGCTTTTAACGAAGCCAAACGCCATGGCACCAAGTCGAAATTCATCAACATATAGCTGTAAGCACCCATGTTTTTCGGCTCTTCCTGTGCCCAAACGAAATCGTCGGCATTCGGGTAACTCGCAATCACTTCTTTTAATTGTGCTGTCGGTAACGGGAACAACTGCTCGATGCGTACCAAAGCTACATCATTTCTGCCTAAGTTTTCTCTTTCGGCTAAAATATCATAATAGAATTTTCCGGTACAGAACACTACTGTTTTTACTTTTTTCTTGTCGATTGACGCATCATCAATCACTTCTTGGAATTGACCGTTGTACAATTCTTCACGGGTGGACACACACAATGGGTGACGCAACAAACTTTTTGGCGAGAATACGACCAACGGTTTACGGAATTTGGTTTTCATTTGGCGACGCAACAAGTGGAAGAAGTTGGCCGGCGTGGTACAATCGGCTACGAACATATTGTGTCTGGCACACAACTGTAAATAACGTTCCATACGCGCTGACGAGTGCTCAGCACCTTGTCCTTCGTATCCGTGAGGCAACAATAAAACAATACCGTTTTGGTTGTTCCATTTGTCTTCGCCACAGGAAATGTATTGATCGATCATGATTTGGGCACCGTTAGAGAAATCTCCAAACTGTGCTTCCCAAATGGTTAAGGCATTCGGATTGGCTAAGGCATACCCATAGTCAAATCCTAAAACTCCGTATTCAGAAAGGAACGAGTTGAACACGTTGAACTTTCCTTTTTTATCTTTTAAAGCGTTTAATAAAATTACTTCTTCCTCGCTGTCTTCTACTTTAACCACGGCATGACGGTGCGAGAATGTTCCTCTTTCCACATCTTGCCCGGACAAACGAATGTCGTAACCTTCTGTAAGCAATGATCCGTAAGCCAAAGATTCGGCGGTTCCCCAATCGATAGCATCGTTGTCGTACATGGTTTTTCTGTCGGTTACGATTTTGGTAATCTTACTGATGAATTTTTTGTCGGACGGTAACGTGGAAATGGTTTCCAAGATGGCGTCTAATTTCTTTTTATCGAACTTGGTATCGACTTTCTTCAGCATTTCGTCATCGGAAACCTGTACAAAACCTTCCCAAGCGTCTTGCAAGAAAGGCTTGATGATGGTCAAATCTTTTTTGCGGGAAGCTTGAAGATTCTCGTCGAGTTTGGCTTTGTATTCGTTTTCTATTTTGGTCACAAAAGCAGCATCAACGATACCGGCTGTGATTAATTTTTCAGCGTAAATATCTCTCGGATTTTTGTGGCGAGCGATTAATTTGTACAATAATGGTTGGGTAAAACGAGGCTCATCACCTTCATTGTGGCCGTATTTTCTGTAGCCTAACAAATCGATGAATACGTCTCTTCCGAACTGCATACGGAAATCTAAAGCGAACAACATGGCGTGCACTACGGCTTCCGCATCATCTGAATTCACATGAAGAATCGGAGACAAAGTCACTTTAGCTACATCTGTACAATAGGTAGACGAACGCGCGTCTAGGTAGTTCGTGGTAAATCCAACTTGGTTATTGATGACAATATGAATGGTTCCACCGGTTTTGTAACCGTCTAATTGCGCCATTTGGACAATTTCGTAAACGATTCCTTGTCCTGCTACTGCGGCATCACCGTGAACAGCGATTGGCAATACTTTAGAGAAATCGTTCGGGAAATATTTGTCTTGTTTGGCACGGGCAATTCCTTCAATTACAGCCCCTACTGTTTCCAAATGCGATGGATTAGGCGCTAAATTGATGTTGATTTTTTTGCCCGATTGGGTTTTTCTTTCTGAAGTTAAACCTAAGTGGTATTTTACGTCGCCGTCGAAATATTCTTTATCGTAATCTTTTCCGTCAAATTCAGAGAAAATATCTTGGGTTGCTTTTCCGAAAATATTAGCCAACGTATTCAAACGGCCGCGGTGCGCCATTCCCATTACGAAATGTTCCACTCCTCTATCGGCTGCTGCTTCAATTACCGCATCCAAAGCCGGGATAACACTTTCGCCACCTTCTAAAGAGAAACGTTTTTGCCCTACATACTTGGTGTGCAAGAAGTTTTCGAAAGAAACAGCTTCGTTTAGTTTACTTAAAATATGTTTCTTTTGATCTGCGTTAAAATCTGGCTGGTTGTCGTTTTTGTTGATACGTTCCTGCACCCAATTCACATAAATAGGATTTTCCATGTGCATGTATTCGATACCAATGTGTTGGCAATACATGTTTTTAAGGTGCGCTAAAATCTGTTTTAATGTAGAAGGTTGTTTTCCTAAAATTTTAGCTGCATCAAATACGGTATCCATATCAGCAGATGTTAAACCGAAATTTTCGATGTCTAAATTTGGTTCATACACTCTTCTTTCGCGCACCGGATTGGTTTGGGTGAACAAATGACCGCGAGTTCTGTAAGCGTCGATTAATCGTAAAACATTAAATTCTTTTTGCAGTTTTTCAGAAACTACACTATAATCCTGATGACCGGTTTCGGCACCCAAAGCAGCAACTTCGGCTTGCTCTTCGCTGTAGGTAGTCATACCAAAATCGAAGCCTTGAAAAAAGGCTCTCCAACTTGGCTCTACGCTATCGGGATTTTGAAGGTATTGTTCGTATAAATCGGCAAAAAATTCGGTGTGTGCTGCGTTTAAAAAGGAAAACCTATCCATGATTTTAGCGGTAAATAGTCTTAGTATTAGAAAATCAGTTGCAAAAGTATGACATTTGTAATAATCTTTCAATCATTTTAGTATATTTATAACGCTAAATAACTATATACATCGCTATGAAAAAAAATACTGTTAAAAGCGGTCAAAATTTACTGTCATTGCTACTGTTGTTATGGGTTTCAATCAGCGGATTTTCGCAAGAAGCCAACCTTCCGAAAGCGAAAACGGATAGTTTTTGGGAAAACGTGCAATTTGGCGGCGGATTAGGTTTGGCTATCGGTAACGATTTTACGGATATCACGGTAGCGCCGAGTGCCATTTACAACTTCAATGAACACTTTGCCTTGGGCACCGGTTTGCAATACAGTCGCTTAAAACAAAAGAATTTTTACGATTCTAATGTGGTAGGCGGTACACTCATCGGTTTGTTTAATCCGATAGAAGAAATTCAGCTCTCATTGGAATTGGAGCAAGTGCATGTAAACACTACTTACACCGATTTATACGACAATGTCAAACGCAGTTTTTGGAATACCGGCTTGTACATTGGCGGCGGTTATCGTGCGGACAATGTCACGATTGGTGCACGATTCAATTTACTTTTTGACAAAGACAAGGATTTGTACGGCGATGCTTTGATGCCGTTTGTCAGAGTTTATTTTTAAAACAATTTAATTGTAAAAATATTTTTACGTTTTTAACAATCTCATAACTCTATTATCAATTTTAATTCTCTAGCTTTGGAGTTAAGTTTATAACGCATTTGTTTTTCACTTGTCAAAACAAATTAATATGAGAATAGCTATATTTCTTGTTCTCGTCTTTTCAAACAGTTATTCTCAAACAGTTGAAATCAAATATGATTTTATTTTATTGGATGAAAAAGATGATTATGGTGATGTAAGAGCCGAGAATCTGACATTAATAACATCGCAAAGCAAATCTATTCTCAACAGAACGGCAAAAGATACTGTTTTCGAATCCAATTTGTATGGAATTTATGAATCAGGTGTTGGTAAGAGTAATAGTTACAAGCTAACAGAATTCAAGGACTTAAAAGACAAAAAGTATTATTTTTTAGGCGCTTATTCAAATAAAATTATTGCAGATGATGAGTATCCTATCAATTGGGAAATTCATGCAGAGCAAAAGAAAATCCTAGCTTATCAATGTCAAAAAGCTACCGGTAAATTTAGAGGAAGAGATTATGTTGTCTTTTTTACATCTGAATTACCAATTCAAAATGGCCCTTTTAAATTTGATGGCTTACCAGGATTGATTTTGGAGGTAATCTCTGTGGACAATGCTGTAAAAATCATAGCTAAATCTGTCAAAAAAAACGAGAATGACTCTCTTGAAAATCCTTTTCAATTGAAGGAGGTGATTTCTTGGACGGACTTTAAGAAAAACTACAGAAAGTACTTTGACAGTATCAAAAATTACAAATCAGATAATGAGTCTGAAATGTTTATACCCAATAGAGGTATTGAATTTTATTTAGAGTAATTCATATACTGTAATTATTCAACACGAAAGTGCAGATGGAAATACCTCTGTATAGTTTGATTTT
>JBIIXM010000149.1:0-4528 GCA_044338435.1 Flavobacterium sp.
TACCATAGTCACCATTCACAAATCTATCCCGGAAATAGTGGAAACCGAAGACGAATTAGCGCTTTGGAACGAACAACAAAAAGAAAAAGCCCGTTTAGAAAAACTGAAAAGAGAAAAGCGCAAAAAAATCGCCATTATTATCGGCTCAGCAGCATTTATGATTTTGGGAACACTTGGTTTTTTCATTGCTACCAAAGGATTTGATTATGTAAAAGATAACCTGATTGGTCACCCAACCAAAGAATTGTTGGAAGGCGAATGGGTGTACAGCCAGTACGGAAATCCGGGCGTTAAAATAGAAACGCCAAAAGTTTTGATGCGTCAAGATGCCTCGAAAATATTGCCGAAAAACGCCATGGCTTTGATCAAAGAAATGCAAATCTTTACTTACGGCAGTATGATAGACGACTTTTATGTTGGCGTATCTACCTCAACGTTCAAAGAAGAAACTAAAATCGATTTGGAACAAGCCGCAGAAGGCAGTATCAAAATATTCGAGACCCAAGGCGCAAGCAATATTTTGGTCAAAACCGAAGAATTCGACACCCAAAAAGGTATTACAGGTCGCAAAGCTTACGGAACCTTAAGTATGGTGGACAAAGTAAGCGGCAAATCGACCAAAATGTATTACGAAATTTTGATTTTCGCACAAAGTAACGGCATCCAGCAAATTACCATTTTACAACGCGAAGACGATCAATACGCCAAGAAAATAGGCGAACGTATGTTGAATTCGGTAGAACTAAAAGTAGCAGAATAATGAAAGACGTAAGCTTTTTAAATCCCGAGTTTTTCTGGTTGTTTTTATTACTTCCGGTGGCGGTAGCATGGGTTTTTTGGAAAGGAAAAAAATCGGCTGCTACGCTCAAAATCAGTTCCGTGAAAGGGTTCAAAGCGGAAAAATCCATTGCCGCAAAATTAAAACCGTATTTGTTTGTGTTGCGTTTGTTGGCTTTAAGTTCATTAATTATTGCCATGGCGCGCCCAAGAAAAGTGGATATCAGCAGTCAAACCAAATCGACCAAAGGGGTTGATATTGTGATGGCGATTGACGTTTCCGGTAGTATGTTGGCCAAAGATTTAAAACCGAATCGTATGGAAGCCTTAAAAAAAGTAGCTTCCAATTTCGTGGAAGGCCGACCCAATGACCGCATCGGAATTGTAGTTTATGCCGCCGAAGCTTATACCAAAACACCTGTAACCAGTGACAAAGCGATAGTTCAGGACGCCATCAGAAGCATTAAATACGACAATGTTTTGCAAGACGGAACCGGAATCGGGATGGGATTGACTACCGCTGTCAATCGCTTAAAAGACAGCAAAGCGAAAAGCAAAGTCATCATTTTATTGACCGACGGCGTGAACAATGCAGGTTTTATCGAACCCGAAACGGCGTCGCAAATCGCGAAAGAGTTCGGCATTAAAGTCTACACCATCGGTATAGGAACCAACGGCGATGCGATGTTCCCTTATGCTTACGCTCCGGGCGGCGGCTTTTTATTCCGCATGATGCCGGTAGAAATCGACGTAAACTTGCTGCAAACGATTGCCAAAAATACCGGCGGAAAATATTTCAGAGCCAACAACAACAGTAAATTGGAAGCCATTTATGCCGAAATTAATAAATTAGAAACCACCGAAATCCAAGAACTCCGATTCTACGATTACGATGAAAAGTTCCGTCCGTTTGTATGGATTGCCGGTTTGTTACTTTTATTGGAATTGGTGTTGCGCAATACAGTTTACAGAAGTTTTATATAATGCCTCATTGAATATGTACGAGTTAGAAGAAAAAGGATATTTGTATTTGTTGGCGGTTATTCCGGCACTAACGCTTCTTTTCTTGTATGTACAGTACTGGAAACGCAAGAAGCAACGGGAGTTTGGCGACTTAGAGTTGATTAAAAAATTAAGTCCGGAGCAATCGGTTTTCAAACCGATTTTGAAATTAGTCGTGTTGCTTTTGTCCCTAACTTGTTTGATTATTGGTTTGGTCAACCCGAAAATGGGCACCAAAATCGAAACCGTAAAACGTGAAGGTATCGATATCGTTTTTGCTATTGACGTTTCTAAAAGTATGCTGGCCGAAGACGTCGCGCCAAGTCGTTTGGAAAAAAGCAAGCAATTGGTTTCGCAAATCATCAATAATTTAGGCAGCGACCGTATCGGAATCATCGCTTACTCGGGCAGTGCGTTTCCGGTGTTGCCGATTACCACCGATTACAGCGTGGCCAAAATGTTTTTGCAAGGCATGAATCCCGGCATTATTTCGGCCCAAGGGACTTCCATCGACCAAGCAATAACCTTAGCCACTACGTTTGTAGATAAGAAAGAAAAGACGAACAAACTACTCATCATCATCAGCGACGGAGAAGACCACGCCGAAGGTTCGGTCGATGCTGCCGCAGAAGCCAAAAAAATTGGGATGAAAATCATTACCATCGGCGTAGGAAGCGAAAAAGGCGGACCGATTCCGCTCAAACGAAACGGCGTAGTAGAATCGTTCCAACGCGACCAAAATGACGAAGTGGTCATCACCAAAAGAAATACCGAAATATTACGAGAAATAGCCAAAGCAACCGGCGGCGGATATGTAGACGGTAATTCAACCAAAGGTGTTTTGGATTATGTTAAAAATGCTTTAGATAACATCCAAAGAACCGAGTTTGAAAGCACACAAATGGCCGACTTCAAATCGCAGTTCCAATGGTTCTTAGGATTTGCATTCTTCTTGCTGTTTTTGGATGTTTTCTTGTTGGAGAAAAAAACCAAATGGGTAGAAAAAATGAATCTGTTTAACGAGAAAAATTAATGAAAAAGATATTGCTTTACAGTTTGCTCGTGACTTCTTTTTTGGCGAAAGCCCAACAAAAGGAAGCAGATAAAAATTTACCTCAAGGCAACGAAACCTTTGCCGAAAAAAAATACGCCGAAGCCGAAGCCGAATACCGTATATCAGAATCCAAAAATCCAAAAAAAGCTATCGCTTCATACAATTTGGGGAATGCTATTTACCGTCAAAATCAACCTAACGAGGCCAAATACCATTATGCAAAAGCCTTGAGCAATGCCAAAAACAAAGCCGATAAACACCGCATTTACCACAACCTTGGTAACATTTTGATGAAAGCCAAAGATTATTCCGGTGCGGTTGAAGCCTATAAAAATGCGTTGCGCAACAACCCGGGCGATGACGAAACCCGTTACAATTATGCTTTGGCGAAAAAGTTCTTAAAAGACAATCCGCCGAAGAAAAATGACGACAAGAGCAAAGACAAGAAAAACCAAAAAGAAGACCAGAAAAAGAATAAAGACCAACAAGACAATAAAGACAAGGACAAAAATAAGGATCAAAAAGACCAAAATAAAGATCAGAAAGACAAAGACCAAAACGGCAACAAACCACAACCGCAACCGGGCGGCGTTTCCAAACAACGTTTGCAAAACTTATTGGATGCCGTAAACAATGAAGAGAAAAAAGTTCAAGATAAAGTCAACAAACAAAAAGTAAGAGCCAACCCTAAAAAGGCCGAAAAAGACTGGTAAAACTATTGAAGATGAAAAGGATATTGCTATTATTGTTTTTGATTGCGCAATCGCTTTCCGCCCAAGTACAATTTGAGGCCAAGGTGAGCAAAAATACCTTGGGCATCAACGAACGCCTCCGCATTGAGTTCAATATGAATGCAGACGGTGATAACTTTGTAGCGCCTAATTTTGAAGCTTCGGGTTTTCGCGTCATTGGCGGGCCGAGTCAATCCGTTAGCCAATCCTGGATTAACGGGAAAAGTTCTTTTAACAAGTCTTATATCTACATTTTATTGCCAACACAAAAAGGGCAATTGACTATCAAACAGGCGGCTATCGAGATTAACGGTCAAATCTACAAAACGTCCCCGGTTAAAATCAACGTGACCAATGCCGTTGAAATCCCGAAAGATCCGAACGAAGCGCCGGCAGTTAGTGCCGATGATAACATTTATTTGGTGGCCGATATTTCGAAATCGAATCCGTACCTCAACGAACCGATTACAGTGGTGTACAAATTGTATTTCAGTTACAGCATCGGGATTTCGAATTGGCGCGAATTGAACAAACCCAAATACAACGATTTCTGGTCGCAAAATATCGATATCAAACAGCTTAAAGCCGAAGAAGGCATGTTTAAGGGCGAACGTTATCGATATGTGGTTTTGCGAAAAACGGTGTTGTATCCGCAAAAATCGGGTAAACTGGAAATCGAACCTTTGTCGCTCGACATCGATTGTCAACTGCCAAGCAACCGCCGCAATTTTTGGGGCCAACCCATTATGGTGGAAGATAGCAAACGCGTTTCGGCCGGTAGCAAAATCATCAATGTAAGAGCGTTGCCGGAAAGTGGCAAACCGGTTGATTTTTCCGGTGCTGTCGGGCAATTTGATTTCAAAGTGAATCCTTCTAAAACCACTTTAAAAAATGGAGAATCGTTAGACTTAACATTGAGTGTCATTGGAAAAGGCAACTTAAAATTGTTCTCTTTACATAAACC
>JBIIXM010000150.1:0-4526 GCA_044338435.1 Flavobacterium sp.
GCTATCGCCTTGTGTACACTCCATTCAAGCGGCTGTATTGGGCCGAATGGAACAAGCTTATACTTTCTATTTAAGAACTTCTCGTTTGGATTTAGATGATTACAACAAAGAAGTGGAAGAAGGCTTGCACATCACTTCGATGGCCGGAACTTGGATGAGTATCGTAGAGGGCTTTGGCGGTATGCGTGTTAAAGACAATACGCTGCATTTCGAACCGAGAATCCCGAAAGAATGGAACGGCTATTCGTTTAAAATCAATTTCAGAAACCAAATTCTTAAAGTATCGGTTCATCAAAACGAAACCAAATTTACTTTAGAAGGTGATTCGCCAATCACAGTTTTTGTTAATAGCAAAGACATTTTGGTAGAGCCGAATAGTTTGGTGACTGTATAAAATAATTAGTTGAACCATATAAGGCATATAAGGACAATAAGAGAAACTTAAATGAACTTATATGCCTTATATGGTTTATAAAAAATAAGTTATGAAAAAACTACTCTTCTCTCTTTTAGTCTCTGTTTCCGCTTTCGCACAAGTTGACCGTGTAGAACCGCCTTTTTGGTGGAGCGACATGACGCATAACGAAGTACAAATTATGTTCTACGGAAAAAACATTGCCCAAAACGAGGTGACTGTTTCCAATGGAATCGTAATCAAAGGCATTCAAAAAAGCGAAAACCCTAATTACGTATTCGTGACTATTGATACCCAAAATAGTCCGGCGCAAGATTTGGTGTTCACTTTCAAAAACGGCAAAAAATCGTTTACCCAGAACTATGCTTTAAAATCCAGAAAAGAAAACTCTCGCTTTCGCAAAGGCTTTGACAGTTCTGATGTCATTTACCTCATCATGTCGGACCGTTTTGCCAACGGTAATCCTAACAACGACAACAACGACAAACTAACCGAAAAAGCCAATCGCAGCAACAAAGACGGGCGTCACGGAGGTGACATAGAAGGGATTATCAAAAATTTAGATTATATCCAATCGCTTGGTGCTACAGCCGTTTGGCCAACACCGCTTTGTGAAGATAACGACGAACGTGGTTCCTATCACACCTACGGTCAATCAGACGTGTACAAAATTGACGCGCGCTTCGGCACTAATGAAGACTATGCCCGCCTAAGTGCTGAATTGCACAAACGCGGCATGAAAAACATTATGGATTATGTAACAAACCATTGGGGCCACAAACACTGGATGATGAACGACTTGCCTACTTACGATTGGTTGCATCAATTTCCGGGTTACGGCCAAACGAATTACAAAATGACAACACAATTCGATCCCAATGCGTCCGCTATTGATGCCAAAAACTGTATGGACGGCTGGTTTGTTAAATCAATGCCCGACTTAAATCAGAACAATCCTTTAGTGCTAAACTACTTGATTCAAAATGCCATTTGGTGGATTGAATATGCCGATTTGGATGGTTTCCGAGTGGATACTTATTCGTATGCCGACAAACAAGGCATCGCCACTTGGACGAAAGCCATTATGGATGAATACCCTAATTTCAATATCGTAGGCGAAGCTTGGTTGTATACACACGCTCAAATTGCCTACTGGCAAAAAGATAGCAAAGTAGCTGCCATCCAAAGCTACAATTCCAACTTGCCATCCGTAATGGATTTTATGTTGCAAGGCATCATCACCAACGGTGTTTTCAATGAAAACAAAGGCAATTGGAACGAAGGCGTAATCAAACTTTATGACAGTTTCACTAACGATTTTCTATATCCTGACGTGAACAACATTTTGCTTTTTGCCGAAAATCACGATACCAATCGCTTGAACGAACTTTATAAAAACGACTTCAAAAAATACCAAATGGCCATGACCTTAATCGCCACCGTTCGCGGTATTCCGCAAATCTATTACGGTTCCGAAATTGGTATGGCTGGCGACAAAGGCAAAGGCGATGGTGATATCCGTAAGGATTTCCCCGGTGGCTGGAATGGCGACACTAACAACGCCTTTACCAAAGCCGGCAGAACTGAGGAGCAAAACAAATTCTTTGATTTTACCGTTAAACTATTCAACTGGCGCAAAAACAAAACGGTAATCCACAACGGAAAAACCACGCATTACATTCCGGAGAACAACGTTTATGTGTATTTCCGTTACAACGAGAAAGAAAGCGTTATGGTGGTTGTAAACAACAACGAAGAAAAGCAAACTTTCAAAACCAATCGATTTGCAGAAAACCTGAAAAATTACAAAACCGCTAAAGAAATTTTTTCTGAAGCTACTTTCAACTTGAAAAACGACATTTCTATTGATGGCAAATCGGTTATGATATTGGAATTGAAATAAAATTTACCAGATAAGTTTTATGAGCTATTTGTACTTAAACAGCTTATATGGTTCATAATTTAGAGATAACTGATGAAAAAAATACTCTTCTTACTCCTTGTTACTGCTTTTGCATTCGCCCAAAATGCGAACCGAAATTACCTTTCCCATACTTGGAAAAATAATCTATTAGAAGTAAAAACTTCCGACGGAACCTATCGCATCAAAGTATACTCAAATAAAATCGTCGAAACATCTTTCATTCCAAACGGCGAAGTATTCAATCCGAATTCACATGCGGTCATCAAAACGCAAGAAAAAATCAACGCTACGGTTTCTAAAACCGATAGTTCAATCTCGTTAGTTACCAACAACATAACAGTAGTCATCAATAAGTCGCCTTTTCGCATCACCTACTCCAACCAAGGAAAAGTGTTGTTGTCTGAAAAAAACGGCTACATCAAAAAAGACAGTACTGAAATTTTACAATTCAATCTCGACAATTCGGAAATGCTGTTTGGTGGCGGTGCTCGTGCTTTAGGAATGAACCGCCGCGGCAACCGTTTGGCCTTGTACAACCGAGCGCATTACGGTTACGAAACCCGAGCCGAATTGATGAACTTTTGCATTCCTTTAGTTTTATCTTCTAAGTTATACGCACTACATTTCGACAACGGCGCTATTGGTCATTTGGATTTAGACAGTAAAAAGAACAATACGTTAGAATATGAAACCATTTCAGGGCGAAAAACCTATCAAGTCATTGTAGGCGACACTTGGGAAGATTTGGTGTCCAATTACACCGATTTAACCGGAAAACAACCCATGCCGGCGCGTTGGACCTTAGGGAATTTCTCCAGTCGATTTGGGTATCATACCCAAGAAGAAGTCGAAAAAACCATCAATCGTTTCCAAACCGATGGCATTCCGGTAGATGCGATTATCCTCGATTTGTATTGGTTCGGCAAAGAAGTCAAAGGTACCATGGGTAACCTCGAATGGGACAAAGACCAATTCCCGAATCCCGAAAAAATGATAGCCGATTTGAAGGCAAAAGGCGTTAAAACAGTTTTGATTACCGAACCGTTTATTTTAACCACTTCTTCCAAATGGCAAGAAGCCGTTGATAAAAAAGTTTTGGTAACCGACAAATCGGGCAAACCGGCTACTTGGGATTTCTACTTTGGCAACACCAGTGTCGTGGATATTTTCAAAACCGAAGGCAACCAATGGTTTTGGAATGTCTACAAACGCTTAATCAACCAAGGCGTTGGCGGCATGTGGGGCGATTTGGGTGAACCGGAAGTATTTCCTTCCAAAGTGTTAACCGCAGTCGGAAAAGCGGATGAAGTCCACAATATTTACGGGCACCATTGGGCCAAATTAATAGCCGAAGGTTACCAAAAAGATTTTCCAAACCAAAGACCATTTATCTTGATGCGTGCCGGTTATTCGGGTTCACAACGTTTTGGGATGATGTCTTGGAGCGGTGATGTGTCCAGAAGTTGGGGCGGCTTACAATCGCAAATGGAAATCGCGATGCAAATGGGAATGCAAGGGATGGCCTATATGCATTCTGACCTTGGCGGATTTGCCGGTGATTATTACGACAACGAATTGTATTTGCGCTGGCTACAATACGGTGTTTTCAACCCAATATTCCGTCCGCATGCGCAAGAAGACGTAGCTTCGGAAGTGGCTTATAAAGACGTACACACCAAGGCCAAAGCCAAAAAAGCAGTGGAATTGCGATACCAATTATTGCCGTATAATTACACTTTGGCTTTCGACAACAACCAAAAAGGAACGCCCTTAATGCGACCTTTATTCTTTGAAGAACCAACGAATGAAAAACTCCTCAACGAAAAGGAAAGTTACTTTTGGGGGAATGCGTTTTTAATCAAACCGATTACCAAAGCCGGTGTAACAAGTACCGAAGTTTATTTCCCGAAAAGCAACAATTGGTTTGATTTCTATACCGGTAAAAAATACGCTGCCGGTTCGACCGAAACGGTAGCAGTAGCCGAAACATCGATTCCTACTTTCGTGCGCGGCGGTAGTTTTGTGCCGATGATTGAAACCATTCAGAACACTACAAAATATTCGTTGGACAATTTCAACTTGCATTTCTATTTTGATGATAGCGTGAAAACCTCTACCGGAAAATTGTACAACGATAACGGAGAAACACCACAAGCTTTTGAAAAAGGACAATTTGAAATCCTCAAT
>JBIIXM010000151.1:0-4489 GCA_044338435.1 Flavobacterium sp.
ACCTATGTAATGCAACCGTATGTGATTCCGTCTTCGTCTTTGGAAAAATCGTTACTTACCGGAGATTTCTTGTTTGTGAGTAAATTTCATTACGGAGCGAGAACACCAATGACTTCGGTGGCAGCACCTATGGTACATGATACTATACCTTTCATCAAAACCAAGTCATACCTCTACAACGACCACGATGCGAATTCTTGGGAAAACAAATTACAATTGCCTTACTTCCGTTTTCCGGGCTTTGAAAAAATAAAAAATGCCGATATCGTAGTTTTCAACTGGCCACGTGACACCCTGTTCCACATGTATTTACCGGCTGATCGCAGATACAACAAACCTATCGACAAGAAAACCAATTACGTAAAACGTTGTGTGGCCATTCCGGGTGACAATTTAGAAATCAAGAAAGGTGTGGTTTACATCAACGGAAAAGAGTTGATTTTACCGGAGAGAGCCAAACCGCAGTTCGGGTTCAACATTAAAATGAAAGAACCGATTACACAAGCGTTTGTAGACCAATACGGTGTAACAGAATTCAATACTTTAATCCAAATGGAGACCAAGTTATGGGAGAATAATTTGGTGCAACAATACTTGGATAAAGAAGGCTATAGTTTTGCTGTAATTGAAAAAGACAGTACTAATACGTTTCTTTTAGGACAGGTAGACAAAGACTTGGTTAATAAATTAAAACTGACTTCTTCTAACTTAATGTTCCAAGCCAATCTCACCCAAGCTAAAGCCGACGAATTGAAAAATGACGCTCGAGTAGCTGCTGTAGAACGCTATTTAAAAACCGGTACAGAAGACGGAATTTTCCCGGATTACAAAGACGGACATCCTTCTACAACTCGCGACTGGAACAGTGACAATATGGGGCCGATTTACATGCCGGAAGCCGGAAAAACCGTCACTTTAAATTTAGAGAACTTATCCTTGTACAAAATCATCATAACCGAATATGAAGGCAATACTTTGAAAGTAGTTGGCGATGACATTTACATCAATGACGTAAAAACCAATAGCTACACCTTCAAACAGAATTACTACTGGATGATGGGAGACAACCGAAACAATTCACTTGACGCGCGTTACTTCGGCTTCACACCGGAAGACCATATTGTAGGGAAACCGGTATTCATTTGGATGAGTTGGGACAGCAGTGCTTCAGGTTTGAATAAAATTCGTTGGGATCGCTTGTTTACTACAGTTAGTGGAGATGACCAACCGCAATCGTACTTCAAATACTTCTTAGGATTGTTGGTATTGTACTTTGTGGGTGAATATTTCTGGAAAAAGAAAAAAGCCAATTAATTTAGACTATTGGTGAAATGAATAACATTCTGATTCATCCCGGTTATTTTCCTTCCATCAGTCATTTTGTGGCTATTGCCCAAAGCGATTTGGTGACGTTTGAAATGGACGATAACTTCCAAAAGCAAACCAACCGCAACCGAATGTACATTTACAGTCCGAATGGCATCCAGTTGCTCAATATTCCGATAAAGCATTCCAAAGAAGCCCATCAAAAAACCAAGGACGTCAGACTCGAAACGGCTTTTGATTGGCAAAAACAACATTTCAAATCCTTAGAAGCAGCGTATCGTACTTCGCCTTTCTTTGAATATTTTGAAGACGACATCGCTCCTATTTTCCAAAAAAAACATACCTTTTTAATGGATTTGAATTTGGAAACCATGTCGGTTGTTTCTAAATGTTTGGGCTTGGAATTCGATTACAATGAAACTGAAGAATACTTCCGTGAAGTTACGGATAAAATAGATTTACGCGGATTGATCAACGGTAAAAAAGACACTACTGTTTTCGAACCTTACACGCAAGTTTTCGGAGAAAAACACGGGTATTTGAACAATTTAAGCATCCTCGACTTATTGTTCAACGAAGGCCGATATGCCTTAGATTATCTGAAAAACCAAACGCTTTAATTGACGAACGCCAAGCGTGTCATAATCGGGAAGTGATCTGAATTTTCGAAACGCGAAAAACTTTGGAAGCTTTTTACCTTCATGCGTTTATCGGCAAAGATGTAATCAATACGCGCCGGATAATACTTGAAACGATACGTTTGCCCAAAACCCAATCCGGCTTCTTCGAAACAATCGCTTAAATCGCCTTTAATGTTACGGTAGATATACGAAAAGGCACTGTTGTTCATATCGCCGCAAATAATCACCGGATATGGACAAGCTTTGCGATGGTTGACTAACTTCTCCGCTTGCTTTTCTTGTTTTTTAAAAGCCTCACGAATTCGAACAAACAATTGTTGTGATTTGCTTTTGTCGATGGCGTCTACATGCGACTCAATTTCATTCACATCGGGAGAAATTTTGATCGATTGCAAATGAATGTTGTACACGCGTATGGTATCTTTTCCTTTTTTGATATCGGCATAAACCACATTATTTCCTAAATCCGGAATCTTGAAATCGCCTTGGTTGAAAATCGGATATTTCGAAAAGATGGCCTGACCGGTTTTGATTTGCTTGCCTTCCATAAAAATCGCCTTGTACTTATACGCTCTGAGGTTGACTTTTGCACTTTCTGAATATTCCTGAAGGCAAATAATGTCCGGGTTTTGATCGTTGATAAAAGACAAAATGGTATCGCCTACGTGTTCGTTGGGCAGCCACTCGAATAAATTAAACAAGCGAACATTGTAGCTCATCACCGTAAAATCTTTTTCTTCTTCGGGTAAAGCTCGCGATGAAAACTTGTAAAACTTATTGATAAAAGTGATGCCTAACAAGAGAACCAATCCTGATAAAATGACTTGTCGCTTGAGTTGCAACAACCAATACACAAAGAAAAAGGCGTTTAAAATCAGAAACAGCGGTAAAATGAGTGTCAGCACCGATAATAACGGAAACAATTTAGGCGCTAAAAAGGGTAACGCATAAGCCACGAATGTCAATACAGTCAACGCTATATTGAATCCGAACATTACTTTATTAAACCACGATAACTTTTT
Organism: Flavobacterium sp.; assembly: GCA_044338435.1. GTDB lineage: Bacteria > Bacteroidota > Bacteroidia > Flavobacteriales > Flavobacteriaceae > Flavobacterium. Next base: position 2,990 of record JBIIXM010000151.1, read on the forward strand.
CAAAAAGATTGATTTAAGATTTCATTTTCCTCAAACGGAAAACGACAAACAAATATGCAAAATAATACCGCTATTTTCCCGCTCGAAACAGAAATTCTTTTTCCTCAGCCGTCAAACTGTCGTAACCCGATTGACTGATTTTATCCAAAATCTCATCAATTTGTTGTTGGGTTTTATCTTTGGTTACAATCTTACCGGCTTGTTTGGCAAAAGGTTTCTTGGGATTAACGTGTACTTTTTTGAATGGTGTTGCTTTTTTTGGAGAAAATAAATTCGCAAAAAAATCAATCACTGAGGTAACAATGCGACTCAAATCGGTGCCATTTTGCAATAATTTGATGTAAATAAATCCGAAAAATGCACCACTCAAATGCGCAATGTGTCCTCCCATATTGCCCAATTGGATTTGCAGTAAATCGAGTAATAACAATACGCCGGTAATGTGCCATAGTTTGACATTACCTATCAAAAGCAATCGGATTTCCATTAAGGGTTGGTAAGTTGTAGCGGCAACCAGTATACCCATTACAGCCGCGGAAGCTCCAACCATTGAAGAAGAAAAACCTAACAAGTAAAAACTCAGCACATAAACCAAACCCGCAAAAAAAGCGCTTAACAAATACAAGCCTAAGTATTGTTTTTGGGTAAAAAATGTCAGGAACAAACGACTCGAAAAATGCAAGACCATCATGTTGAAAAACAAATGCATAAATCCTTGATGGAAAAAAGAATAAGTTAGCAGTGACCAAGGCTTGTATAAGGCCTCCATGGGTTGAGAAGAAACGGCCAACCAAGTCGGATAATCGAAAAAACCACTTGCAAATTGGTAAAACAAAGGAATCGACAAGATAAACAAGCCTACATTCCAATAAATCATTTTATTGGTTATGCCTCCGATTCTGTATTGCAGTTTTAAATCTTCCAGTATGCTCATAACTAATCCCAGCGCTTATTGTTGAACGAATTTTTCTTCCAATACCACATCATAATAAAACCGGTTAAAGCACCGCCCAAATGCGCAAAGTGAGCAATTCCGGTTCCGCCGCTACCGAAAATAGAGCTGCCTTTGAACCCTAAAACTAAATCCAGAACCAACAAACCCGGTACAAAATATTTGGCTTTAATAGGTACGGGGATAAACATCATCATCAATTCGGCATTCGGGAACATGAAAGCGAAAGCTGTTAAAAGTCCGTAAATAGCGCCTGAGGCACCTAGAGAAGGTGTTTGGAATTCTTGTATTGCCAACGTTAAAGTATTGAACTGTTCCTGAGTACAATTGGCACTTTCTAATATAGTTTTCACTTGACCGGCTAACATTTGTCCATTTGAGTCAAAAAGAGTTCTGTAATCAGCATTCAAAATCACCTTAATTTCAGCTTCAGAAAAATTTAAAGTTGATAATTGATCTAATACCGAATGGATTTGATAATAACTCACTCCAAGATGCAAAAAAGCCGCTCCTAATCCACACGAAATATAGAAAAACAAAAATTTTCT
>JBIIXM010000152.1:0-4472 GCA_044338435.1 Flavobacterium sp.
TGGTTGATTTTTTTGATGTTGGCCGGAAGATTTTTGTTGATTATATCCACTACATTCAACATACTGCCGTCTACATCATTAATAACAATCATCAATCCGCTTTCGTAGCCCACTACGGTTTTTTGAAAGGCATCGCTATGGTGTATTGCTGAAATAGTTTGTCCGGATAAGCCATCGATGGTGTTGATGGTTTGGATGTTATTGGATACAATATTCTTGGTAAACAAAGCGTTTTCAGAGGCTGCATAAACTTTGGCTGCCGATTCAGAAAGGTCTTTGATTTGATTGTATGAAAAATACCCTTTCCAATTTTGGTTTTGTTGTGACCAACTCCATTGGAATGTAAAGAGCAATACGTAAAAAAGGCATTTTTTCATTGAGCAGCAATTTGACACAAATATAGTATAAACGAGAAAAATATCGGTTTGGTATTTTGTATCAAAAAAAAGGCCTTCGGAAACGAAGGCATTTTTAGGTCTTTATTCCGCTGCCGATCCATAGAGTTCGGCAGCGGATTTTGTGGTTGGTTTTATTCGGTTTATACAATACCTTGAGCCAGCATGGCATCGGCAACTTTTACAAAGCCGGCAACGTTAGCACCTTTTACGTAATCTACATAACCGGTTTCGTCTTTACCATATTTTACACAAGCTGCGTGGATGTTTGCCATGATGTCTTTCAATCTTTGGTCAACTTCTTCAGCGGTCCAGCTCAAACGCAAAGAGTTTTGCGACATTTCTAAACCAGAAGTGGCAACACCTCCGGCGTTAGAGGCTTTTCCCGGAGCGAATAAAATTTTCGCATGCAAGAACACTTCAATAGCTTCAGGTGTTGACGGCATGTTAGCACCTTCAGCTACACAGATACAACCATTAGCTACTAATACTTTTGCTTCTTCACCGTTTAATTCGTTTTGAGTGGCACATGGTAAAGCAATATCACATTTTACTTCCCAAGGGCGTTTTCCCGCTACGAAAGAAGCATTCGGGTATTTCTTCACGTAATCTGAAATTCTTCCGTAGTTTACGTTTTTGATTTCCATGATGTACGCTAATTTTTCAGCGTCAATTCCTTCTGCATCATAGATGTATCCTGATGAATCGGAAGCCGTAACTACTTTACCGCCTAATTGAGTGGCTTTTTGGATGGCGTATTGTGCTACATTCCCAGAGCCTGAAACTACTACGGTTTTTCCGGAGAAACTGTCACCTTTAGTAGCTAACATGTTTTGAGCAAAGTATACATCGCCATAACCTGTAGCTTCAGGACGGATTAATGAACCTCCGAAAGTAATTCCTTTTCCGGTAAGTACTCCGGTAAATTCGTTTCTCAATCTTTTGTATTGTCCGAACATGTAGCCTACTTCTCTTCCGCCTACACCGATATCTCCTGCAGGAACGTCGGTATCAGCGCCGATATGTTTGGCCAATTCAGTCATAAATGCTTGACAGAATTTCATGATTTCGTTATCTGATTTTCCTTTAGGATCGAAATCAGAACCACCTTTTCCACCGCCCATTGGCAAGGTAGTTAAGCTGTTTTTGAAAGTTTGTTCGAAAGCTAAGAATTTCAAGATGCTTAAGTTTACAGAAGGGTGGAAACGGATTCCTCCTTTGTAAGGTCCGATGGCAGAGTTCATTTGGATTCTGTAACCGCGGTTTACTTGCGTATTTCCGGCATCATCAATCCAACAAACACGGAACATGATTACTCTTTCCGGTTCTACCATTCTTTCCAAAAGCATTTTGTTTTGGTATTTTTTATTTTGTTCGATAAAGGGAATTACGGTTTCGGCAACTTCCTTAACGGCTTGCATGAATTCGGGTTCGTGGCCATTTCTTTGGGCAACTAAATCGATAAAATCATTGATACTTTGTGACATAAAATATACTTTTAATTTTTTTAAGAAAACGTTTTCGTAAATTCCGACAAATATACATTTTATTAAAAATACGGGGGCAAATTTTTTAAAATTCTCAGAACTTTTGTGTTTATGTTAAGGAAGTTTAAAGAAATTTATATTAAATGTTGTGTTTTAAAACTTTTATTGCTTTTTTTTGTATATAAATCAACAAATTTTTATTTTATTTTAGAACTGAATGATGTTTTTATATATTTGTCGAGAATTGAACTTATTAGTATGCAAATGCCCAAAAAATTTATCATTACTATAGTCTTGTTATTTGCATTTTCGAATAACGCTTTAGCCCAATTTGGTTTTTCACATGAAGTTGGTGTCATTGTTGGGCCGGTTGCTTTTCAATCGGATTACGGGGAACGATACAACTTTGCTACCAATGCCGGAAATACAGGTTACGGAATAGGGTTGATACACTATTTGAATTTTTCTTACCGAGCAGACTGTAATTGTTACACGCCGGAAACCTATTTTAACGACCACTTCAAGTTAAGAAGTGAGTTGTCATACAACAAAACAGATTTGCAACATTTCGGGCGTTGGGTGGATCCTGACAGAACTTCTTTGTTTGCTAATCAATTAAGAGGAATGCGTGGGAGTACTTCAGTAACCAATATTGGGATGCAATTGGAATATTTTCCTTTAAGCATCAGAGATTTTTCTTCTACCATAGGGGCTTGGGCGCCTTTCATCAGTTTAGGTGGCCAATTCAGTTTTTATGATCCTGAGGCTTATTCAACTTTAGGGCCATTGAATACACCAATTTCTACACCTATTAAATATTACAATGCTACCACAAACCAAGGTGGAACTGTTTGGTCTATTGTCGGTAGTGTTGGGACAAGATATAAGTTAACCGAGTTGTCTGACTTAATGGTTGATTTAAGAATGCAGTACTATTTTTCCAATTGGGTTGACGGGTTAAATCCGGATCCGGCGGTTTATGTTGAAAACAGAGCTAACGATTGGAATGTATGGTTGAACTTTGGTTACATCTATTACTTGCAATAGGTCGCACTTTTATTCTTCAGAAGCGTCCTTATAATCCGGATAAAGAAACTTATTGTACGGGAATCTTGTGATATGAATTTCTCTCACTGCCTCGTATACTTTCTCTCTGAATTCTTCAAAATTTTCTTTGTTTGTGGCCGAGATGAAAAGCGCGTTTTTTTCACCTACATTGTGCATCCATGTCGTTTTCCATTCCTCTAAGGTGTAATGCTTCGTTGTTTTTTCTGTGATTAAATCATCTGCTTCTATTACCAAATGTTTGTAGGCGTCAATTTTATTAAACACCATTATAGTTGGCTTGTCATTGCTTTTGATATCTTGTAAAATCTGATTTACAGAGTCGATGTGTTCCTCAAAATCAGGATGTGAGATGTCTACAACATGCAGTAACAAATCCGCTTCTCTTACCTCGTCCAAAGTGCTTTTGAAAGATTCGATTAGCTGAGTTGGTAATTTTCGTATAAATCCCACAGTATCGGATAGTAAAAAAGGCAAGTTTTTAATAACCACTTTACGAACGGTGGTGTCTAAAGTCGCGAACAGCTTATTTTCTACAAAAACCTCACTTTTACTGATGACATTCATTAAGGTAGATTTGCCAACATTGGTATAACCTACTAAAGCAACTCTTACCATTGCGCCACGGTTGCTTCTTTGTACGGCCATTTGTCTGTCGATGGTTTTGATTTTGTCTTTTAACAATGCGATTCTGTCGCGCACAATTCGGCGGTCGGTTTCTATTTCTGTTTCACCGGGACCACGCAATCCGATACCTCCTTTTTGGCGCTCTAAGTGCGTCCACATTCCGGATAATCTTGGCAATAAATATTGGCATTGCGCTAATTCTACTTGGGTTCGCGCATAGGATGTTTCCGCTCTTTGGGCAAAAATATCTAAAATGAGGTTGGTGCGATCTAAAATTTTACAATCTAAAATTTTAGACAGGTTTTTTTGTTGTGAAGGAGACAGTTCGTCGTCAAAAATAACGGTAGAAATAGTATTTTCCTTGATGTAAAGATTGATTTCGTCAATTTTTCCGGTTCCTAAGAAAGTCTTTGGATTGGGTCTTTCCAGCTTTTGAGAAAATCGTTTAACAACTTCTCCTCCAGCTGTGAAAGTTAAGAATTCAAGTTCATCAAGGTATTCTTTTAATTTTTCTTCACTTTGGTTTTGGGTAACTATACCAACCAACACCGTGCGTTCAAAATTTATAACTTCTTTTTCTAACATTTTCTTCAATTGAATTACAAAAGTAAGGATTAGAAGCCAAACTTTAGGTAGAATTGTTTTACTAAAACATAACATTAATTTGAATTATTGTTTCAAAAAAAATTTAAAAGGTATTTTTTTCATATTTTTTACTAAATTTGGAACTCAAATTCCAAAAAAACTCAATTAAACAACTAAAATTTTCATTTCATGAAAAAAACTACATTACTAATTTTGTTGATGTTCTTTTCTGTCTTTGGCTACTCACAAATGGCTCTGGAAGGATTCGAATCAACAACGGGTCCGACTGCACTTCCTTCTACGACCTGGACTT
>JBIIXM010000153.1:0-4469 GCA_044338435.1 Flavobacterium sp.
ACAAAATCGGCATGAAAGTGTGTTTCAAAAATGTATTTAATGGTAGCGTTGTCTTTGGCTGCTCTGTCTAAATAAGGTTGCACTTCACGCAGCGGATCGAAAATAGCGGCTTCTCCGTTACTTTCTATATAGTAAGCTGCTTGTGCGATGCATCCGGTGTAAATTTGTTCAATTTTCATAAGACAATAATTTGTTACAAAGGTATAAGGTTAGTGCTCAAAAGCGTTGTTTCTTTAGAATACTTTAGGAAAACAGTTCTTTATAAAGAATGATGAAAGCCATAAGTAAGATAAATAATCCGAATATTTTTTTTAATAATTTTTCATTGATAAACTTCTGAAGATAAAGGCCAATGAATATTCCTAAAATGGAAAAAGCAGTAAAGCTTAACAGAAACAACCAATCAATTTCAATGTTCTGTAAATCGCCTGAAAAACCGATTAAGGAATTTATAGTAATCACCAAAAGCGAAGTAGCTATTGCTTTTTTGATTGTTAGACGGGCCAATTTAGTCAGCGCAGGTACAATTAAAAAACCACCGCCGGCTCCAATTAAACCGATTAAAACACCTACGAAGAAAAGTTGAACTATGGTTCCGTATTTATTCGTGATCTCTGGTACAGGATTGTCTTTTTTGCTTTTCAGCATGGCAATAGCAGCCCAAAACATTACTATGGCAAAAAGGACCATAAGGAAAGTAGCTTTGGTCAATTGTAATGAGGCAAAATAAAATACCGGATCCGGAATTTCAGGGACTAAATACTTTCGTGTTAAGTATACACCCAACACAGAAGGCACCGCAAACCGCAAAGCACTTTTAACATCAACCAATCCTTTGCGAAAATTTTGAATACTGCCAAATGCAGAACTTGTACCCACTACAAAAAGAGAATAAGCTGTAGCAGTAACCGGATTCAATTGCAGCACATAAACTAAAATAGGAACGGTTAGTATAGAACCACCGCCACCGGTAATGCCCAGAACAATCCCAATACAAAGTGCACCAAGGTATCCTAAAAATTCAATCATGATTATTTGATAATGACTGAGTAAAAATAGTGTATTTAATTCAAAAGTAATGCTATTTTTTATGTGGTAAAATTCTGTAACCTTGTTGTAATAAGTAAGATTTTATCTTTAAAAAAATAAACTTGGCTATTAAACTCATCATAAAATGAAGATTTTCACTTTTTTACAGTTTTCATATCGATAAATTTGGCTAAAATTTCAGTTAATGCTCAAAAAAATATTGTGCTATCTATTGGTGCTGTCCACATCAATGATAGAGGCTCAGGTGATTATCAACGAATTTGATTCGGATAATGCCAGCACCGATGATAAAGAATTTATCGAATTAAAATCGGCTACCCCAAACTTTTCACTTAATGGTTATGTATTGGTATTTTTTAACGGTACCGGTACATTAGCCGATAAAAGTTATTACACCATCAGTTTAAACGGTTTGACTACTGATGTGAACGGTTTGGTTCTTATAGGTAATAATTTAGTATCACCTGTACCTGAACGCATTTTTACCAACAGTTCCATTCAAAATGGTCCTGACGGCGTTGGTTTGTATTTGGGGTCGACATCTGATTTTCCGGCCGGGACATCGGCTTCAACTGTTAATTTGATAGATGCTTTAGTGCATTCTAACAATACTACACTGGTACCTTCCTTACAAGCTTTGTTAGGGGTGACCACTCAGGTTAATGAAAATGCTAACGGTTCCGGGACTACGCAATCCATCCAACGTAAATCTGACGGCACTTGGGAAGTAAAAGCGCCAACACCGGGCGTAAATAACGATGGTAGTGGTTTTATTTACAATGGTGTTACCATTATGGCCAATACCAATCACAAAAACGAAGGCGATAGTTTTACTATAACTTTTACTACCGATAGTGTTGTTTCATCGACATTGAATTTTACTTTTTCGCTGAATAACAGCGGTTTTAACACAGCTGATTTTACCGGGAATACTTCAGTTTCCATTCCGGCCGGCTCCAATAGTTTTTCTACCACTATTACCCTTACAGATGATACTTTGGATGAAGGTGATGAAGTGCTGAAAATCAAATTCGGTTCGCTACCTTCAGGTTATAATCGCCGAAACGATAATATAGAAATCAGAGTAGTAGACAATGATTTTTCAACTTTACCATTCGGCACACCATTGAATCCAACCTACGGCAATGTTAGTAGTACTGCGCCAGCCGGATATTATGACAGTTTGGAAGGATTGTCGGGCACGGCCTTGAAGCAAGCTTTGCAAAATATTATTGCCAATCCTGCTGTTGTAAGAGCGCACAATTATGGTGACGTAACTGATATTTTAAAAGTTGCCGATCAAAATCCGCTCAACAGCAATCAGGTTTGGTTGATGTATGTGGAAACGCCTCGTGCTAAGTTGGATTTTCAAACCACTTCCAGTAATGTTGGTTCTTGGAACAGAGAGCACATTTATCCGCAATCTCGTGGCGGTTTTGCCAATGCTACCGATGATATTCCTGATGGCATTAATGTATGGTTGCCTACCAATGCTGACGATATTGCCACCGGTCACGGTGATACCCATCATATTCGAGCCGAAGACGGTCCGGAAAACACCTCTCGAAGCAATCGCGATTACGGTTTAACAGGATATAACGGTCCTGTTGGTAATCAAGGTTCTTGGAAAGGCGATGTCGCACGCTCTGTTTTTTACATGGCGGTTCGCTACAATGCGCTGAGTGTAGTCAATGGTGATATTGCCGATACAACAGTTGGACAATTAGGTGATTTAGCCTCTTTATTAACGTGGAATCATACCGATCCGAGTGATGATTTTGAAATGAATCGAAACAACTACATCTATACTTGGCAATACAATCGCAATCCGTTTATTGATTATCCTGCGTTAGCCGATTATATTTGGGGTGCAAATGTTGGTCAGCCTTGGTATGCTCCTTTGTCAACCAATGAAAATACTGCTATTTTCATCAGTATTTATCCAAACCCAACTTCAGAGCGTTTCACCGTTTACGGCATGGATTCAGAAGCCACTTTGGTCTTATTCAACAGCCTTGGGATGAAGGTTTTTGAACAAGATTTCAGCGGAGAAACAACTTTCGAACCTCAGGTAGCTCCGGGGATTTACTTGGTTAAAATAGCACAGAACAACCAATCGGTTACCAAAAAAATTATTATAAAGTAATAGATTTATATCATCCATTATAAAGCCTGATGTTTGTACATCGGGCTTTTTTATTTGAAGTAAATGGTAAACGTGGTGCCTTCGTCAATTTCGCTTTTTGTTTCAATCCGGCCACCCATAGCATCAATTTGATTTTTGGTGATGAACAAGCCAATTCCTTTAGCATCCGGATTGTTATTGAAGGTTTTATACATCCCGAAAAGATTCTCGGCGTTTCGCTTTAAATCGATTCCGATACCATTATCAGCAATGCTTAAGGCCTTTTCTTTTTCGTCAAATTGCAATACAATTGACGGCTTCTTTTTCGGATTGCTGTAGCGAATGGCATTGGAAATGAAATTGTATAAAATACTTTCCAAATAAGCCACGTTATAATCGATGAAAATGTTTTTGGGTACTAGATTTTGTACCTCTGCTTTTTTGTCTATGATTTGCTTTTCCAATACTGATACACTTTTTTCAATATGGTCGTGCAAGTTCAAGCGTTCTACAGTAACATTGAAATTGGTTCTGATGTTGACCACTTCATTCAGGTTTCGCATGGTCTCATCCAACGATTTCGATACTTTTTGCAGCAAATGAACCATTTCTGCTTGTTCTTCTTGACTTTTAATGCCTTCCATTAAGCCGGAAATCAACTCGATATTGCTGGTATGAGAGCGAAGGTTATGAGAAACGATATAGGAAAAATTAAGCAAGCGTTTGTTTTGTTCCGATACCAATTCAAAGGATTGCTTTAGTTCTTCTTCCGCTCTTTTTTTATCAGTGATGTCTTCAACAATGGCAATATGATTGAGGACTTTATTAGCTTCTTTCCATAAACTGGATACAATTAAATTAACCCAAACAATTTTTCCGGATTTATGGATATACCGCTTTTCCATACCAAAATCATCTATCAGCCCATTGCGCAATTGCTCCATATTGTCCAAATCTTCTTGCAAATCCTCCTCGTGGGTTATGGATTGGAAATCGGTTTTTAACAGTTCTTCCAAAGAGTAACCAACAATTTGGCAATATTCTTTGTTAACGGTTATGAACTTCCCGGTAAGCGTATCGAGTTTGGCTATACCAACGGGAGCCTGATCAAATATAGCCCCAAATTCTGCTTCTCTCTTGATTATTTTTTTAGTTTGATCTTCAATTAACTTTTGGAGTTCGGCCGGTTTTTTTATTAAAGTAGTTACCCATAAACCTATAATAATCGACAATAAAAGGCTTAAGGAAACAGAAGTGTACAATTGTTTAATTACAATGTTTTGATTTCTGGAGA
>JBIIXM010000154.1:0-4428 GCA_044338435.1 Flavobacterium sp.
TGGCATAACGGTCGTTACCGATTAATGAGGTTAATGCTACAGCACCATCATTAAAATAAGCACCGTCTAATCCTTGATCAAAGCCATCGGTAGCGCCGGTTCTGTAACCAAATAAGGTTTGTGAGAAAGCACCGTTAGTATTGTCGGTAACGTTAATCCAAACGCGGTGTCTTTCAACTGTTGTAGTTTGAGTAGAAGCAGCATTTGCTGCTTGAGTGTTTTTGCATGCCAATAAAAATACTACTATAAGTAGCCCTTTTAAGCTGGCTAACTTGTTGCTGATGTGTGTAATAGTTTTCATAATTCGGGGTTTTGTTTATGATAGATTTGGACATTATTATAGTACAAAGATGGTAAGAAGATCAATTGAGTTTTTAAAAATTAGATAATAACACTCGGTCTTTAGTTGAAAGGTATTTTAGTGTAGATGAAAGGTAAAAAAGTCTACGTAATGCATAAAAAATCGATAAAATGCATTTTTTTAACATTTCAAAAACCGTTTATCTAAAAAAAATTATTATTTTCTAACTGCATATGTTAAAAAACAAAAACCCATCCGGTTAATGTACCGAATGGGTTACTGCTTAAGCTGTTAGCGTTGTGTTACAACAAATGAACGCGTTTCATCAATTCCGATTTGTTTCTGCGGCTTATTGGAATCACATCTTTACCGATTAAAACACTATTGTCTTCAATGTCCACAATTTTTTTAGTATTGATGATATAAGAACGGTGGACTTTAAAAAAGGAATCTTTAGGAAGTTTATTCTCTATTTTCCTTAATGTATTGTGTATGGTGTAACTGTTGCTTTCGGTTTTGATAAAAACATAATCACCGTTGGCTCTAAAATACAGTATCGTATTGACATCAATTTTAATCAAACGCTTACTGTTGTTGATGTAAAATTCGGAAGTATTGGAGCTTTCAATATCGTCTTCTTTTGCTTGACTGGTTTTCTTTTTCTTTTGATTGCCTTCAAATTCTTTCAAACGCGTCATGGCTTTGTCAAAACGTTCCGGCGTTATAGGCTTCACCAAATAATCCACTATACAATTGTATTCAAAAGCCTCTATAGCGAAATTTTTATCGGAGGTTACCAAAATAACATTAATGGTTTGATTGATGGTGTTGATAAAATCAAACCCATTAAAGTTAGGCAAATGAATGTCTAGAAATATCAAATCAACCTCATTATGATTTAAGTATTTCAGGGCTTCAATAGCGTCGGGAAAATCGCCTACTAAAAGAAGTTCCGGTTTGGTGCTGATGAGCTCAGTCATTACTGTTCTCGACATTAATTCGTCGTCAATGATTATACACTTTTTCATCTTTGTAGTCATAATTGGTCAATAAATACTTTAACTGTTACTAAGACCGATTCAAATTCGGCCTGATTTTCGGTGCCGCCATCTCTCAGGCTGTGTTCAAAGGTTTCCGCCAGCACATAACTGTTGGTCATCCCCAAAACACCGATTTTATGTTTTAACTTATGAACGATTTCCGATGCTTCTTTTAACTTGTCGTTTTTGATAAGGCTTTCGTAATCTGAAAGTTCTAACGGAAATTCGTATTTTACAATATCGATTAATTTTTGCTTGAAACTCACATTATTATTCGACAACTTTTCGAAATACTCTATATTAGGTTGTTCCATGTTCTTTGGGCATTTTGATGTAAAACGTGGTACCAATCTCTTTTTCACTTTCAATCCAAATTTTACCGTTGTACTTTTCTACAATCTTTTTCACAATAGACAATCCGATTCCGGTTGATTTGTTGTCGGACGAATACGATTCGAACAACTGGAAAATCTTATTTCTGAATTTTTTCGGAATACCCGGACCATTATCTTGTACCGAAAACGTATAGCATTTCTCGTCTTCTGTAAAGTCAATTACTACTTCTCCTTTTTCTTTGTCATTGTGGATAATAGCGTTACTGATTAAATTTTGAAACAACTGTTGCATGCGAAAGCGATTGGTGTTTTTTACCGGCAACTTTTTGGCAATGGTCACTTCAATGTGTGGCGGAATATCGATAATTTTGATGATGTTTTCAATGATTTTATTCAAATCAACCAACTCGTTAGCGTCTTCATAAGAGTCGATTTTAGAGAAGGTGAGAATCCCTTCAATAAGGTAATCCATTTTTTCTACTTTCTCTTCAATCAGACTGATGTACTGCTGTGTTTGTGCGCTCAATACGTTTTCTTTTTCGCCTTTAATCCAAGTTACCAAAGTGTGAATACTTCGCAAAGGCGATTTTAAATCGTGTGATACAATTTGTGCATACTCGTTCAAACTTTCGTTTTGACGTTCCAGATTCTTGAGCAATTCTTCTTTTTGAAATTCCAGTTTTTTGAGTTCTGTAATGTCAAGATGGATACCGATACTGCCCACCAATTCGCCGTTAAGGTTATAGTTGGGTGCACCGCTGATGAGCCAATATTTTTCTTCATTGGATTTCATTTTGGCTTTGATTTGATAGGAATCGGAAACGCCTTCCTTTCTCACCGCTACTTTGGAATTGAGAACTTCTTTATTTTCTTTGTCTAAGAATATTTCTGAAGCTCTTTTGCCAATGAGTTCATCACGAGAATAACCGCTAAGTTCACTAAAAGATTGGTTGATGAATTGAATGCGATCATTCAAATCAACTTCCAACAAGCCCATGTTCATGTTGGCAATAATGTTACTGTATTTTTCGCGTTCGGCTTCTAAACTTTGTTGGTATTTCTTTTTGATAGTTACATCTTCATAACTCCACAAATGACCGTCGTATTTATTGCCATGGTAAATAGGAATAAAGCTGCGCTCAACAATTCTGCCGTCGGCCATTTCTATGGTTTCGGCGATTACGGTTACCTTTTGTTTCAGTATTTCGTCAATTCGGGTCAAGAAGGCATCCGGATTTTTGAATAAAATTTTGGATTGTTCCGCCGTTTCTGCGCAATCTAATCCGGTTAAGAGTTCCGGATCGACCGGTATGCCAAACAGTTCGCAAAACTTTTTGTTGACAATGAGTATTTTTCGATTGACATCTTCCAAAAGAATTCCGGATTGTAAGTTGATAATTAAAGAATACAACCGGTTTTCAGATTCGATAATTTCTTGGTTAAAGGCTTTCTCTTTGGAGATGTCTTGTTGTATGGTAAAATACTTCAATACATTTCCGTTTTCGTCGTTGAGTGAACGGCCTTGTACATTAGACCAATATTTGGTTTTTGATTTTTTGTAGTTGATGATATCGCAATTAAACGGCTGTCCGTTTTCCATTTGATCGGCCAAGAAACGAACCGTTTTTTTATCGGTTTCAGGACCTTCTAAAATATTTTTAATTTGTTTCCCGATGACTTCTTCCAAAGTATATTCGGTGATCTCGGTAAAACTTTGGTTAATCCATTCAATTCGACCTTTGTTGTCGCAAATGATAACAGCAGCAGTATTTTTTTCAGCTATAGAGGAAAGCAATCTCAGTTTCTCTTCTTGTTCCTTTTCTAAGGTAACATCTTCAATGATAGCGAAATAATAAATGATTTCATTGGCTTCATTGCGCACCGGTTGTTTGGTTGTTTTGTACCAATGGGTTTTATTATTGAGGGTTAAATTGGATTTTTCCCCTTCAAATATTTGTCCTTGTCTAAAGCCTTCAAGTACTTCATTGATTTTGGCTTTGTCTGTAATTTTACACGGACCGAAATCGAGGACAAACTGACCTATAACGGCGTCTTTGTCTAAAGAAACAATATCTAAATACGCATTATTACACCATAAAATAGTGCCGTCAGGGGAGAACAAAACCACTCCGTTTTTATTGGCACTGGCTACTAATGATAATTTATTGAGTTCTTCTTTGTCTCGTTTTAGCGCATTTCTTTGTTGGTTAACCGTCTCTAAAAGTTCTTTGAGTTCTTTATAATTGATTTCTTGGTTTTTAGAAATGTGTAGGATGTCTAATAACGGATCGTGAAAGGCAAAATCATTTAAGGTTAGGTTGTTGTCTATCACATCGTTGATGGAGACAAACCAAGGCGAACCCAGAAAAATATAGCCGCCTTCCATAGGTTCAAACTGTCCTCTGAGTGTGATGTCAAAAGGTTCTTTGACTGAAATAATTACCAATTGCTCAAGACTTTTATCGAAACTTTCCGTACTGATTTCTTCAATGTACGGACGGATAATTTTGAAGACATCCGAAAATGCCGGCTTTTGGTGTAACTCGGGTACCAGTTTAGCAATACTTTTTCCAAAGCATTTGATGTGCAGGTTTTCATCCAATAAAATATAAAAAGGGAATATTTTATTAAAGAAAGCTTCGCTAAATGTAAAATCCTTTTGGTGCATATACTAAACTAAATCCATTCAATTTTAAAAACTTCATGACTGCTGCCTTCATTTCTTGAGGCAATCAGTTCAATTTGGGTTTCG
>JBIIXM010000155.1:0-4417 GCA_044338435.1 Flavobacterium sp.
TGGTCGTTTCGGCGCATTGGTTAACTAACGGAACCCATATTACAGCCATGGAAGCTCCTAAAACCATACACGATTTTGGTGGTTTTCCGCAGGCGCTTTTCGATGTACAATATCCGGCTCCGGGAAGTCCGGAGTTGGCTCTGGAAACCAGTAAATTAATTACGTCGACTTCCGTTGGTTTAGATCACGATTGGGGTTTGGATCACGGTACCTGGACGGTAGTGCGACATATGTATCCCAATGCCGACATACCGGTGTTACAATTGAGTATTGATTATAGTAAACCACCACAATACCATTATGATTTGGCTAAAGAATTGGCTGCTTTAAGAAAAAAAGGAGTGTTGATTATTGGTAGTGGAAATATGGTGCATAACCTGAGAATGGTAGCTTGGGACAAACTGGATGAACCGGAATTCGGGTATGATTGGGCTCAGGAAATCAATCAGGTTTTTAAAGAAAAAATTGTAGCAGGTGACGTCCAATCACTAATTCAATATGAACGACTAGGCAGCGCTGCTCAATTGGCCATTCCGACACCGGATCATTATTATCCGCTATTGTATACCTTGGGATTACAGGATAAAACTGACGCCATTGATTTCTTCAATGATAAAGCTGTTGGCGGTTCATTGACGATGACTTCGGTAAAAATAGGATAAAAAAAGGAAGCTATCAGCTTCCTTTTTTTTATAACCCTAAGGCTTTTTTAGTTGGTGCAGTCAAGGCATCTTTATGTAGTAATACCGCAATGGCTTTCAATCGTAAATAGGCAACGCTCATGTAGATAAAGCCGTCTCTACCGGATGTGGCACCCCAAGAGTTTTTAACTTTATAATAAACATTCCCTTTTTGGTCTTTTGCCTTACCTACAATGTGCATCAAATGATCATCCATGGTGTTGTAATTCTCAAACTCGGCTTGGCGGAATTCCGGTGTGATTACTTTTTCGGGTTTGATTTCGGTTAAGATAGCCGCGGCATCAGCCGTGTTTTGTGGGATAACCGCAACACCAGAAGTGCTTGAAAAAGTAGTTTCGCTCACATCACTGTCTAAAGCTACTGTGTATCCTTTATCTAAAGCATTGTCAATATTTTGAACAAACTCATCTAAGGTCAGATTGTAAAAATAACCATTAGAGAAATTATCCGGGATATTCAAGATGAATTTGGTATGTACGGGTTGGTGTGTAAACGAAGTGATGGTAATGTAGTCGTTGAGATTGAGTTTGTAATTACGAGCTACATCTTCGGCGGTCATGGGTTTGATGTTTTTTACTTCTCCCATGTATTTGTCAAGAGCCACAGCATAATCGGTCTTCCAATTAGGGTAGGCTTTAGGGGTAAGTGCTACTGCTTTTTTTACAATATCCTCTAATGCTGCCACCAAACCGGAATGATCGTATTTTGCAGTTGGGTCAATTTTTCCGGAGTATTCCGCTTGCGTAGTTAGTCCGTATTTTAGAGCGCTGTTCATTACATCGTGATTCAAACCGCCTTCGCCAAATTGTGCTTTCCCTTGACGCATGACATAGTTTTCGGCTTTGTCAAGGTAAATGTTTCTTACGGTGTACATCTCAGACAGATCGACCGGAGTGCCGGTTTTGCGAATAATTTCCGCTTCTAAAAACGAAGTTGAAGAAAAACTCCAACAAGTTCCGGTGTTCTGTTGTGCAGTGACGGGAGTACATTTAATTTCCTTAACAATTTGAAATTCATACTTTTGAGAAAAAGCATTTGAAGTCATAAATAATGCTGAAACAGCTATAAAAGTTTTATTCATAAGAATATGTTTAGTATAGAGGTTAAACCCGAAAAATGATTTATTTTTACGCTAAAATAATGGTTTTCCTCAGCTAACTGTTATTTTTAACGAATTATATGAAAAATTAAATACAGCTAGTTTTATTATGAGTACCATCCAATGGATTACGGCCAAAGAATACGAAGATATCACTTATAAAAAATGCGATGGCGTAGCACGTATAGCCTTCAATCGACCAAACGTTCGCAATGCTTTTCGTCCTAAAACCACCAGCGAATTATACAATGCCTTTTACGATGCTATGGAAGATACTTCCATCGGAGTAGTATTGCTTTCAGCAGAAGGGCCGAGTACTAAAGACGGTATTTGGTCGTTTTGCAGCGGAGGCGATCAAAAAGCACGCGGTCATCAAGGTTATGTTGGTGAAGACGGCTACCATCGTTTGAATATTTTGGAAGTACAACGCCTGATTCGCTTTATGCCTAAAGTGGTTATTGCGGTAGTTCCGGGCTGGGCGGTAGGTGGTGGTCACAGTCTGCATGTGGTATGCGATTTAACGCTAGCAAGTAAAGAACACGCTATTTTCAAACAAACCGATGCCGATGTGACCAGTTTTGACGGCGGCTACGGTTCGGCGTATTTGGCCAAAATGGTTGGTCAAAAGAAAGCCCGAGAAATTTTCTTTTTGGGTCGAAACTACTCAGCACAAGACGCTTTTGAGATGGGAATGGTGAATGCTGTAATTCCACATGATGAGTTAGAGGCTACTGCTTACCAATGGGCGCAGGAAATTTTAGAAAAATCACCAACGTCTATCAAAATGTTGAAATTCGCCATGAATTTAACCGACGATGGTATGGTTGGACAACAAGTATTTGCCGGAGAAGCCACCCGTTTGGCTTATATGACCGACGAAGCCATAGAAGGAAGAAATGCCTTTTTGGAAAAAAGAAAACCGAACTTCGGAAAGAACAAATGGATTCCGTAAATAGCGCTCTAAAGTAAAATCGCATTCACTTATGACAGATTTCACAAACGAAAAAATCGACACTACGCAATTGCCTAGGTATGAAGCGGTACCATTGACTGCTTTGCATCCGAATTATTGGAAAGAATTGTTGGTAGCCAGAGGATTGTTGGTTTTGGGACTGGCCATTGCCTTAGTTTCGGCGCTGATTTTTATCGAAGAATTTATCGATTACCGCTGGATTGCTGCAACCGGTTTTATAGTTTTTGTCGTTTTACTGCTTTTGATTACCAATATCACCTACAAGAAAAAAGCCTATGCTTTTAGGACTCATGATGTGATTTTTCGTAGTGGTATCATTGCAACCAATACCATGGTGATTCCGTACAACAGAGTCCAGCACGTGGCACTTCACGAAGGTTGGATTGCGCGCTTTTTCGGGTTGGCTAAAATTGAAATCTTTACCGCCGGCGGCATGTCGAGCGATTTGGAAATCCCGGGAATTGCCAAAGAAGAAGCCGAAAATATCAAACAATTGTTGATGGGTAAAATTCAAAAGCAATTGTAATGGAAGTCAATTTCAATCAGCCGCAACGCCAATCCGCTATCGGAGTTTTGGTGATTTTTCTGGAGATGATTTTTGTCTTGGTGAAGAATATTTGGCCGATTATAGTGATTACTTTATTGAAAGCCGAAGATAAATCGGTTTGGATTGGGCTTCTGATTGCACTTGCCATAATGGTTTATTTTGGCGTCTATTCTTTTTTAAAATACCGAAACTTTACTTTTTATATCGATGCCGATAACGATGAGTTTGTTATTAATGATGGCATCATCAACAAAACCAAGACGGCAATCCAATTGCACAAAATTCAGCAGGTGAATATCAAGCAGAATTTTATCCAACGCTTGATTGGCGTGTATGCTATGGATGTTGATACCGCCGGAAGTGATCAAAAAGAAGGCAACATCAAAGCTATATCACATAATTTGGCATTGGCCTTAAAATCGAAGTTGTTGGAAAACGAAGGCAAAGCGGTAATCGATCAAGTCGAGGCTGAAGTTGCTCAAGCAGTTCAAACAACCGCTCCGTTCTTAAAAATCAATTTGGTGAGTTTGCTCAAAATCGGATTTACTTCGAATTATGTGAAAAGCATCGGTTTGATCTTGACCTTTTTCTTTACCATATACGAAAATCTACACCAAGCCGGTGCCGAAGATTTGGTAGATACGGATCGCATCAAAGGTTTGGTTGATGGCTATTCGTTGCTGTACACAATGTTGGTTTTTGTTTTAATGATGTTTACTGTCATTTTTGTTATCAATGTCGTTCGGACATTAATCAAGTTTTTCGATTATACGGTGACAAAACAAAAAGGCTCTTTGATGTTGACTTACGGTTTGATTTCTACTCAAAGTACCATCTTGAAACCTGAAAAGGTTCAAATAGTTAAGGTTTCTGAAAATTATTTTCAAAGAAAGCTGAATGTGCTCGAAATCAAAATCCGTCAAGCCATAAGCGATGGGAAAAAAGACAGCAAATCACTCATTGAAATTCCGGGTTGTAACACTGCTGAACGCGATGAAATTTTAAAGTTGTTGTTTCACGAATTGCCTCCAAAAGGTGTTATGATGTTGCCGAATTTTCGCCGACTCATTTTTTCGGTATTCCTGATAATAATCCTA
>JBIIXM010000156.1:0-4389 GCA_044338435.1 Flavobacterium sp.
AATTCTCTAATTTTGATGTGATTTTTTCAATCGCTTTTGGATCTTGGTCTTCGTTTAATATTTTTTTTAAATTATCTAACATGGTAAAAAAGTTTCTTATGTTTTGTATTGCAATCGCTTTGCAAAAGTAATGCCTAATTCTCGTTTTGAAGAATTTCGTTTTGACTTTTTTTGGTCAAACTTTTGAAAACCAAATCGTAAGAATGATTGATGAGTTCACACATCATTTTATCGGAAACATCACTGTGAAACGCAATGGTATTCCAATGGATTTTGCTCATGTGATAACCCGGATTGATGGCATCGTATTCGGCACGAAGTGTTTCTGCACGTTCCGGATCGCATTTTAAATTGAGCGATGGCGTGTTATTTTCCCATTCTTTTAAAGAAGTCAGGCAAAACATTTTCCCGCCTACCTTAAACACCAAAGTATCTTCATCAAACGGGAAATGTTCGGTGACACCTTTTTTGGAAAGACAGAATTCGTAGAGTTGTTGGATATTCATTTTAGTTGGGAGTTGAGAGTAATTAGTTTGGAGTTTAAATTTTGCTTGAACCAAATTTATCTTGATTATTCATCATGTAATGAATTAGTTTACCAACTTCATTATTTATAGCTGTAAGTTCTTCGTATTCTGCTTCTTTCATATAACCACAGGTAATTGAGAAATCCAACCATACTTGTGTCTCGGAATTTTCAGCTTCAGCATCAGTTAGTTTGCTTAAAAAATTCTTTGGATAACGTCTTTTTCTGTATGATTCTGTTATAGTAACAGTCACACTCCTTGAACTCCTTCTGATTTGATCTGTTAAAGAATACTGTTCTTCTTTTGGAAACTGTTTTGAAATATCAAATATCCTCATCGCTAAGGCAAATGATTTTTTATAAGCCAATAAATCTCTATAATCCATAATATAAACTACTAACTATTATCTCCTAACTCTAAACTCCTTACTCCAAACTATAGAGAATTGGTTTACTTGGTGAAGCATCGTTTTCAAAAGAAGCTATTTGCAAGTTCAAAATATAGTTGCCGTCTTGCACTCCTTCGTTTACATAAATCATTTCTGTAATGGTACAATCCAATCGGGCATCGGGATTAAGATGATTAACGTCTTTTACATTCCAAAAGGCTTTGTGAGCTACTAATCGGCCTTCATCTTCCTCCCGATCAACACTGGGTAAATCAATCAACAAATGTTGAATTCCGATTTCTCGGATAAAAGTCGCTGCGTCTTCTGACAAGTATGGTGGATTGGTATGTGAATAGTTTTTGTGTTTTTTACTCTCTTCGTTCGGCAAGGTGCGAATAATAAGTGCTTCCGGAGTTTTCCCGTTTAAAGCATTAACAATTTGAAATTTGGTGATGATACAATCGTCTACCACACTTTCGGGCGCCACTGTAATCAACTCGGCTGTAAAGAAAAACTGTTTCAAACATTGGTTGATGCTGTAAAAAGCTTTGGTAATGTGGCCTAAACATTCGGTATGCGTGCCATGTCCGTGCGGATTAAAAAAGATGTTATTAAAATTGGTGGAACTGCCTTCCGATACTTTTCCAACCCAATTACCAAATTTAACAGGCTCTATTACCGGTTTTTCAATATACCACGCGATAGGATTGTCCTCGGTATTGGTTAACGGAATGGAAATATCAATGGGTTTTGATAAGTCGATTTGATGGTGGTTTATAGTCGCTTTCATAAGGTTTTGCTTATTCCAAATTTAACAAAAACAAATCACTCGCTATGCCATCACTTAAAAACTTCCCTCTTTTGGTCGTTCGGAGAATATTATCGTCTACAAAAAGCAAATGGTCTTCTATGTATTTGGCGGCTTGTTGTTGTAAATAATTAAGATAGTTGGCGCCGAATTCAGTTTCGATTCTATCCAAAGAAACACCCCAAATGGTCCGCAAACCGGTCATGATGTATTCGTTGTACCGATCGGTTTTTGTCAAGGTTTCGATTTCAATCGGCAATTCGTTATTGGCCAATGATTTCAGGTAAAGCGAATTATTGGCGATGTTCCAACCCCGCTTTTCACCATCATAACTATGCGCCGATGGCCCGATACCGAGGTACTTCTTGCCCAACCAATAACTCGAGTTGTTTTTCGAGAAATAGCCTTCTTTCCCAAAGTTAGACAGCTCGTAATGCACAAAACCGTGGTCTTCCAAAGTATCGACCAACAAATGAAAATGGTCTTGCGCCAAATCGTCGTCCAGCGGAGGAATTACTCCTTTTTGAATGAACCGATGTAAGGCTGTTTTGGGTTCGACGGTCAAAGCGTAACTTGAAATATGCGGAATGTTATACGACAAGGCCGTTTGAATGTTTTGCAGCCATTTTTCGCGGCTCATCTCGGGCATACCGTAAATCAAATCGATGGTAATGTTGTCGAAATATTTCGTGGCGATTTCCAAGCATTGTTTGGCTTCGGCTACATTGTGTGCCCGATTCATTAGTTTTAAATCGTCTTCAAAAAACGATTGGATTCCGATACTCAGGCGATTGATTTTGTTTTGTGACAAAGCAATGATTCGCTCTTCAGACAAATCATCGGGATTGGCTTCAACGGTAATTTCGGGATTTTCAGCGACATTATAATGCTGAAACACTTCCTCAATCAACAATCTTAAATCTGCAATCTGCAATATTGAAGGTGTTCCACCGCCAAAGTAAATGGTTTCGACAACCTCATCCTTAAACTCATCTTTTCGCATGGCAATTTCCTTCGCCAAAGCCGCAACCATTTCGTCTTTCTTCTTCAGGGAAGTCGAAAAGTGGAAGTCGCAATAATGACAAGCTTGTTTGCAAAAAGGAATATGGATGTAGATGCCGCTCATTGATGTACTAATTTAACAATATTGATTAATTGGTACTTTATTTAACTCTGTCTTGATTTTGTTTGACAAAAGCGTCCCAACCTGTATAGCTTTTTCCGGCGGTGACTTTTCCGGAGTTAAAAAAATGACAAACCGCAGCCGCTAAACCATCGGTAGAATCCAGATTCTTGGGCAATTCTTTTAAGCCTAACAATTGTTGCAGCATTTTGGCAACTTGCTCTTTGCTGGCGTTTCCGTTGCCGGTGATGGCCATTTTGATTTTTTTAGGCTCGTATTCAGTTATTGGGATTTGGCGCGATAAACCAGCGGCCATAGCAACGCCTTGGGCTCTTCCTAACTTGAGCATCGACTGTACATTCTTCCCGAAAAACGGAGCTTCAATGGCAATTTCATCCGGATGATGGGTTTCGATAAGTTCGATGGTACGCTCAAAAATGACTTTCAGTTTGGTGTAATGATCATCATACTTGCTCAGGATCAATTCGTTTAACTGAAGAAATTCCATTTTCTTGTTAATTACTTTAATCAATCCGAATCCCATAATGGTCGTTCCGGGGTCAATGCCTAATATGATGCGTTCGTTGGCCAAAATCTTTAGTTTTTGTTTGGTAAAAATAGGAAACAAAATGAAGCTTTCCATAAAAAAAGGCCGTTTAAAAAACGACCTTTCTTTAATGAATACATTAGTAGTTATTGTTTGATGAATTTTTTGGTAAGATCGTTCTTACCGTCTTTCACCTTAATCAAGTAAACACCCGATTGTAAATTGTTCAATTGAATATTCTCATTGAAGAATCCGTTATTGGTGTAAACGTTTTGGTAAATCTGTCTTCCTCTGATGTCAAAAACAGCTAACTCGATGGGTTCGTTAGAGGTCGAGTTGAATTGTACATTGAAATCTCCATTATTAGGATTCGGGTACAAACTGAAATCTTTGATGGAATTATCCTCTACACTCAAAGGAACAGCGGTTGTACTGCACAATCTTAAACTCCAACTGTTAATCGTTCCACCATCTTGATTGAAAGAATCTAAAATTCTCAAAGTCCAAGTACCGTTCATATTTTGCCCGTTAAAAGCCGCTAAAGATTGCAACGGCTGTACCGTTCCGCTAATAGCCGGATTCACTTGACAAGTTAACGGCGCACCGGAATCATCAAAAGTGGCATTGATATTCAATAAACTATCACTTACACACGGCTGAGCTACCAATTGTACTTGTGTACCGTTTGGACTGATTAAGGTAATCGTCATATCGTTAACCCAAGTGTGGCTTATGTTCATGGTAACATTAACATCTGAAATTGTATTGGTTGAGGCAACGTTTAAAGTTGAATTTACCGTTACGTTTGCCGTAGTTGGAATAGTAATAGGCACATTAGTTGAAGTGAAAACCGTACAATCAGGTAATCCGGTTTTAAATAAATTGGCTGTACTATAATTCCCTACACAAGCATTATTTTTCGGCAATACTCTCCAAACATAGTTGGTAGCATCCGCCAAACCTGTTACATCATAAGAATTAGTAGTAACGGTAGCT
>JBIIXM010000157.1:0-4380 GCA_044338435.1 Flavobacterium sp.
CTACACGGTCACAACGAACGATACCACCGAAAATGTTGATTAAAATAGCTTTTACGTTCGGATCTTTCAAAATGATACGGAAAGCCGTTTCTACACGTTTCGCATCAGCAGTTCCTCCAACGTCTAAGAAGTTAGCCGGTTCGAATCCTGCGTATTTGATTAAGTCCATTGTAGCCATCGCTAATCCGGCTCCGTTTACCATACAACCTACAGTTCCGTCAAGGTCAACGTAGTTCAACCCAACTTCTTTGGCTTCTACTTCGATTGGATTTTCCTCACGAATGTCACGCATGTCAGCGTATTTTGGTTGTCTGTATAAAGCGTTGTCATCAATATTTACTTTGGCATCAACGGCCATAATTTTGTTATCGGAAGTTTTTAAAACCGGATTGATTTCAAACATAGAAGCATCTGAACCAATGTAAGCGTTGTACAAAGACTCAACGAACTTCACCATTTCTTTGAACGCATTTCCGGAAAGCCCTAAATTGAAAGCAATTCTTCTGGCTTGGAAACCTTGTAATCCTACAGCAGGATCTATTTCTTCAGTAAAGATTAAGTGTGGTGTATGTTCGGCTACTTCTTCAATATCCATTCCGCCTTCGGTTGAATACATAATCATGTTTCTTCCTTTGGCTCTGTTTAATAAAACCGACATGTAGAACTCTTTGGTTTCACTTTCTCCCGGATAGTAAACATCTTCAGCAATTAATACTTTGTGTACTTTTTTTCCTTCCGGTGGTGTTTGAGGTGTTTTTAACATCATCCCGATGATTTGCTCAGACAACTCCTCCACTTGTTGCAAGTTTTTGGCCAACTTTACGCCGCCGCCTTTTCCTCTTCCTCCGGCATGGATTTGCGCTTTAACAACGTGCCATCCTGTTCCGGTTTCTGCCGTTAACTGTTTAGCAGCTGCTACCGCTTCAACCGGGCTGTTAGCCACAATGCCGCGTTGTACTCTTACTCCGTAACTGGCTAAAATTTCTTTTCCTTGATATTCGTGAATGTTCATAATGAAGATTTTTTGTGTTGCAATGCCGAAAATGAATTCAGCAAATGTGTGACAAAAGTAATTAATTAGTCTCAAACCAAAAAGAAATGTATATCAATTTAGTACATTTAGTTTGTAAAAAAACAATTCTACTTTAGTACAAGTTTTAACTAATCCTGCTATAGTATCGTTTTCCAATACATTCATCCCACTTTATTCAACTTAAACGATTTGATATTCCGAAGCAATACGATTAAAATCTGACCGCCAAATGACTTAAAGAGTTGTTAACGTGGCATTTTTCTTTGGATTTGCGCGTCATGCGACTTAGTTTTGCACAAATTTAAAATTCTATGATACAAACAACAGATTTAGTAGCGCTTTCCCAAGAATTCGGAAATCCTTTGTATGTGTATGACGCTGAAAAAATCGAATTTCAGTACAAACGTTTGACGAATGCTTTTGCCAAGGTGGAGAAGCTTCGCATCAACTATGCTATGAAGGCCTTGTCTAATATTTCTGTTTTGAAGCTTTTGAAGAATTTGGGTTCGGGATTGGACACCGTTTCCTTGCAAGAAGTACAATTAGGACTGCACGCCGGTTTTACACCCGATAGAATCATCTTTACGCCGAACGGTGTTTCTTTTGAAGAAATTGAAGCCGTAGCAAAACTAGGCGTTCAAATTAATATTGATAACTTATCCGTTTTGGAACATTTCGGCACTAAATATCCAACTGTTCCGGTTTGTATCCGCATCAATCCGCATGTAATGGCTGGTGGCAATGAGAATATTTCGGTGGGACACATCGACAGTAAATTCGGGATTTCCATTTACCAAATTCCGCATATTTTGCGCATTGTAGAAAACACTAAGATGCACATCAACGGGATTCACATGCACACCGGTTCTGACATTTTGGACATTGAAGTGTTTTTGTACGCCGCTGAAATTTTGTTTGATGCCGCGAAACAATTCCAACAATTGGATTTCTTGGATTTTGGTTCCGGATTCAAAGTGCCGTACAAAAAAGGTGACATTGAAACCGATATTGAAGAATTAGGAAAAAAACTAACCAAACGCTTTTTGGCTTTTGAAAAAGAATACGGCAGAGCACTCACTTTAGCCTTTGAACCCGGGAAGTTTTTGGTAAGCGAAGCCGGTTACTTTTTGGCGACTGTGAATGTTATCAAACAAACCACTTCGACAGTTTTTGCCGGGATTGACTCGGGTTTCAACCACTTGATCCGTCCGATGTTTTACGGTTCGCAACACAGCATAGAAAACATTTCCAATCCAAAAGGCAAAGAACGTTTTTATACCGTGGTTGGTTATATTTGTGAGACCGATACGTTTGCCAGCAACCGTCGCATCGCCGAAATCCACGAAGGCGACACTTTGTGTTTCAGAAATGCAGGCGCTTACTGTTTCTCGATGGCTTCCAACTACAACTCGCGTTTCAAACCGGCCGAAGTGTTGTGGAAAGACGGCAAAGGTCATCTGATCCGACAAAGAGAAACTTTTGAAGATTTATTGCAAAACCAAATTATGGTTGAAGTATAAAAGAAAACCCCGAATATTAATTCGGGGTTTTTCATTATTAGTGTTGCTCTTTATTTATTTTCCTAACACTTCCTCCAGCACTTCACTCTCCGTTGCATTAGGTAAAGTTATTTTGAGTTTTTTAGCCAAGGTTGGTGCAATTTGGGTGATTACTTTTTTGTTGTAAGATTCGCCGCTTTTGATGTTCCAGCCGTAAAAAATCAGCGGCACGTTAGTATCATAAGCATACGGAGAACCATGTGTTGCTCCGGTTGCAGAATACTCTACATAGCCGGGTTTGTATACAAAATACAAATCGCCGTTCTGCGTTGGATCGTAACCTTTAAAAACAAAGCTTAGCAACATATCATTGGCACCTGAAGTCAAGATCTCTTCTTCGGTGTACACGCGCTTTACATAGTTTTTGGTGTATAAGAAATCTTTAAAACTTTGTTTCACTTTGGCCAAATCGAAGCCTTTGCTTTTGATGACGTCTTTGTCGAAATACACATTGTAGCTATCGTATTTCAGCAACAAATTCACCCCGAAAGTTTGCTCGGAAAACGCAATTAAATCTTTAGTCACATCTTTGTAACTGATATTATCCACTTGGTATTTGTGTTCTTTTAAATGGGTGGAATTTTCGGCACAAGCATGATCAGCTGTCAGGAAAACCAAGTAATTGCCTTTTCCAACCGTTTTATCCAAATAATTCAAAAAATCGGCTATAGTCAAATCCAATCGCAAATACGTATCCTGAATTTCAATAGAACGCGGTCCGAAAGTATGACCGATATAATCGGTAGAAGAAAAGCTCACCGCTAAAAAATCGGTTACGTCATCTTTCCCTAATGCTTCTTTCTCGATGGCGCGTTTGGCCAAATTGGCCAACACATCATTCCCAAAAGGCGTTACGCGCAACACACCGGCATCGTTGCTATCGTACATTTCTTTTAAATTATAGGGAAAAACCGGTAGCTTTTTGTAGAGTTTGCCTTCGTAATTGTTGTTGTCTGCCAAACTTTCGTTATAGGTTTCAGCGGGTTTGAGCAAATTCCAACCGCTATTGATGTATGGTAAATATTGTTTTTCTTGGTTGAATTCGGTTACCCAATTCGGCAGCGTTTTTCCATAGAAAGAACTCGAAATAAATTCACCGGTTTTGGTATACCAAAAAGCCCAATCGGCAAAATGGCCGGCCGGAAGTATGGCACCGCGGTCTTTGATACTCATCCCGATTACTTTGCCTTTGAAGTTGGTGGCCAATTTTAATTCATCAGTAATGGTAGTGGCTTGCAAATTTTTAGGCGACATTTTGCCTTCTTTTTCAGTTCCGGGTACCAAAGTATAAACACTGTCGTCATCGGTACAATAAACCTCTTTTTTTAAGGTACGATGGAACCATTCATTACTCACTATACCATGCAAAGCCGGTGTTGCTCCGGTATAAATGGAAGCGTGACCAGGCGCAGTGTACGTTGGCATATAGTTGTAATGCATATTGTAGAAAGTAAACCCGTCTTTCATCAATCGCTTGAAACCATTTTCAGAGAAGTCGTTTTGAAAACGATAGAGGTATTCGGTTTTCATTTGATCGATAACAATACCGACCACTAATTTGGGTTTTTGCTGGGCATACAAATGGGTAACGACAACAACAAAAAGGAGTGAAAGTACTTTCTTCATGATATACAATTGAATGACAAAAATAGTAATTACATCCCAATCCTAACCACTATTAGTGTTAATCTAAAGTTAGGTCTTAAAAACAAATGCACACTCGTTAAAGCGTGCATTTGGCAAATTCCCAATTTTAAAAACAACATTAAAACAACTAACTTTATTTCA
>JBIIXM010000158.1:0-4377 GCA_044338435.1 Flavobacterium sp.
ACCGTGTTTTTCTGAATAAAAACGGTAACAGTTGCGGATTGTATTCTGATGCGGCCATACTAACAACTTATGCTTTACCTGTAGTTACTACTCCTATTTCCCTCAAACAATGTGATGATGATACCGATGGTATTTCCATATTCAACTTAACGCAAAAAAACGATGTGATTTCGGCGAATTATCAAAATGAAACCTTTACTTATTTCACTTCTCTTAATGCGGCTGAAAACGAAATCACTACGGCACAAATCACCAATCCTATCGCCTACACTTCCGGTAACGCTAGTGTTTATGTTAGGGTAGAAAACAACAATGGCTGTTACCGAGTAGCTCGAATTGACATCGTAGTTTCGGTAACACAAATTCCGCCCAGCTTTGTTATTCCAAACCAATATTTGTGTGACGACTATTTGGATGCGATAAATAACGACTACGACGGTATCTCGGGACCATTCAACTTTACAGCGATTCAAAACAGTTTAGCGGCGATTTTACCTGCCAATGTCAGCATCAAATTTTATAAATCGGAGGCCGATTTCTTGGCTGAAACGGATGTCGCAGGAAACTCGTTAGCTATAGCAGACATTACCAACTACAGAAATATAGGATTCCCGAATACGCAAACTATTTGGGTTCGTGTAGACAGTACTTTAGACAATTCGTGTTTCGGGTTTAAAACTTTCGATGTGGTAGTTGAACCAACACCATTGGCCAACTCGGTTAATGCTACAAATATAATCCGAGCTTGTGACGATGACCAAGACGGCATTTTCGGGTTTGATACTTCCAACTTAGCCGCCACTGTTTTGAACGGACAAAGCGGTGTAAATGTAAAATACTACAGAGCCGATGGTACTCAGATTGTACCTTTTACCAACCCATATTTTGTTAACGGTTCGGAGACAATCACTATAAGAGTAAGCAACAATACCACGCAAACCGGCGGCCAACCTTGTTATGACGAAGTACAAGTACAGTTTATCGTAGATGATTTACCGCAAGCTTTTACTGTAAATCCTGCTTTGATTACCATTTGTGATGATGAACCGTTATCCTTGAATCAAGATGGTTTGTATGATTTTGACACTTCGGGAATTACGGCTCAAATTTTAGGCACACAAACCGGTATGAATGTGTATTTCTATGATGCCAACAATGTATTGATTCCGAGCACTGTTGCCAACCAACTTCCGTATCCGTTTAGAACCGGTACGCAAAATGTGACTGTAGTAGTTGAAAATCCAACCAATACAAGCTGTACGGCTCAAACCGTAATTCCTTTTGTAGTCAATCCGACGCCAAAAATTGACCAAGAAGAAACGGTTATTATTTGTTTACCGGCAACCGAAGCCTTGTTGGATGCAGGAATTATAGACAATACGCCTTCTTCTACTTATACTTACCAATGGTATGAAAACAATACCATTATGCCGGGCCGAATTAACTATACACTTACCGTGAATACACCGGGCGTTTACAGCGTGGTAGTTCGCAACAGTTTTGGTTGTAGCAAAACGAGAGTGATTACCGTAATCGGTTCAGAAATTGCTTCGATTCAGAATATTGCTATAGAAGACTTACAAGACATTAATTCGATTGCCGTAACCGTGAACGGTTCCGGAGATTACGAATATGCTTTGGATGACGAAAGCGGTCCGTATCGCGATACCGGCTTCTTTACCAATGTACAAATTGGTTTCCACACACTTTATGTCCGTGACAAAAACGGCTGTGGTGCTCTAGGTCCGATTGTAGTTCCTGTATTAGGGATTCCGAAATACTTCACACCAAACGGCGACGGATTCCACGATTTTTGGAATGTGAAAGGCGTAAGTGCTTTGTACAACTACCGTTCTACCATTTATATTTTTGACCGCTATGGTAAATTGCTAAAACAACTCAGCACTACTGAAATCGGTTGGGACGGAACTTATAACGGACACCAGATGCCGGCAGATGATTATTGGTATTCCATTCAGTTTGAAGACGGACGCAGCGCCAAAGGGCATTTTACTTTAAAACGATAAAACATGAAAACCACTTTTAGTCTTTTGCTGTTATTTGCACATGGTTTATTTCAAGCACAGGAAATGAAAGTCACCAGTGGTTTTGTACAGCGTTTTGAAAACTTTAAATCTGAGTTTGTCGACGCCAGAAATGTTGACGTCTGGCTACCAAAAGGCTACAACACTGCCGAAAAATACGCGGTAATTTACATGCACGATGGTCAGATGCTATTTGACGCCAATACCACTTGGAACAAACAAGCTTGGGAAGTAGACGAAGTGGCCGGAAAATTGAATACAGAAGGTAAAGTTAAAAAGTTTATTGTAGTTGGCATTTGGAACCTTCCGAATAAAAGGCATCCGGAATATTTTCCGCAAAAGCCTTATGAAAGTTTAACGGCTGTTCAAAAAGATACCATTACAGCACAATTGCAAAAAGCGGGACGAACCAAAGAAGTTTTCAAACCTTACTCCGACTTGTATTTAAAGTTTTTGGTGACCGAATTAAAACCATTTATCGACAAAAGATTTACTACTGCGCCGGATAAAGATAATACCTTTATAGCCGGCTCCAGTATGGGCGGTTTGATTTCCTTGTATGCGATTTGTGAATATCCGCAAGTTTTTGGAGCAGCGGCTTGTATTTCGTCGCATTGGCCGGGAATTTTTGCGGTAGAAAACAATCCTATTCCGGACGCTTTTTATGCGTATATGAGAAAGCAGTTGCCTGATCCTAAAACGCACCGAATATACTTTGACTACGGCGACCAAACCTTAGATGCCTTGTATCCGCCATTGCAAAAAAGAGCTGATGCTGTGATGACAGAAAAAGGATTTACGACTGCCCATTGGACTACACAATTCTTCCCCGGAAAAAACCATTCCGAAGAAGCTTGGTCGGAAAGACTTCATATTCCGATGGAATTTCTACTGAGAAAATAAAACCTAGCCCATTTGATATTAAGAGGAGAATGTCCGGTGGATATTCGGCAATAACATATTTTCAATTTACAAGGAAAGTAAATTAGAAAATCAGAATCTCTAGCCCGGATAGCCCCGAAGCTTCGGGGGAAATCCTTTTTGGGTTTCTTTTGTTATTGGACTTCGACAAGCTCAGTCTGACATTGGTTGTAATTTCTTTTATTTAGAAAGAAAACCCAAAAAGATTGGAACGGATAGCCGGAAATAGCTCCACACGAGCGAAGTGATTTGACGTAGTAAATAAAAAACCCATTCAGTGACGAATGGGTTTCTCTTTTATAATGATTTCAAAAATTACATTTTGAAACGTTTTCTGTCATTTTCGTTCAAATAGATTTTACGCAAACGCAACGATTTAGGTGTTACCTCAACATACTCATCTTTTTGAATGTATTCCAAAGCTTCTTCTAAAGAGAACTTGATGGCCGGAACGATTTTATTTTTATCGTCGGCACCGGCAGAACGAAAGTTGGTTAACTGTTTGGTTTTGGTGATATTGATGGTCATATCATCGCCACGAGAGTTTTCTCCAACCACTTGTCCTTCGTAGATATCTTCATTCGGATCAACAAAGAATTTACCGCGATCTTGTAATTTATTGATAGAATATGGAATCGCTTTTCCGTTTTCCATAGAGATTAACGAACCGTTGATACGACCTGCGATTTCTCCTTTGAATGGTTCGTATCCAATGAAACGGTGTGCCATGATAGCTTCTCCGGCAGTAGCAGTCAACAATTGATTTCTCAAACCGATGATACCTCGTGATGGTATGTTGAATTTGATAATCATGCGCTCGCCTTTACCTTCCATAGAAAGCATTTCACCTTTACGTACTGATACAAACTCAACGGCTCTTCCTGAAACGTGTTCCGGTAAATCGATCGTTAATTCTTCGATTGGCTCACATTTTACGCCGTCAATTTCTTTGATGATTACTTGCGGTTGCCCGATTTGCAATTCGTAACCTTCACGACGCATGGTTTCGATTAACACTGACAAGTGCAATACACCACGACCGAACACCATGAATTTATCCGCAGAATCGGTATCGGCTACACGGAGGGCTAAGTTTTTCTCTAATTCTTTCGCCAAACGATCTTTAATATGACGAGAGGTTACAAACTTACCTTCTTTACCAAAGAAAGGTGAATCGTTGATGGTGAATAACATACTCATCGTTGGCTCGTCGATAGCGATGGTTTGTAAAGCTTCCGGATTTTCGAAATCGGCAACAGTATCACCAATTTCAAAACCTTCGATTCCAACAATAGCACAAATATCTCCGGCTACTACACTTTCTACTTTTTTACGGCCCACACCTTCAAAAGTGTGTAGTTCTTTAATTCTTGATTTGATTACTTTGCCATCTCTTTTTACCAAAGAAATT
>JBIIXM010000159.1:0-4346 GCA_044338435.1 Flavobacterium sp.
AAGAATTGGTCAAAAACAGCTTTAGTGTATTCTGTCGCGCCTTTTTCATTCAAATGACCGCAAGTGGAAAAGTATTGATCATCGGTAACTGCATCTTCCAAACGATAAATCTCAGGATATACTTTTTGAATGTGGTTAAAATAATCGCGATTAATCGTACTCATACACATAGGCGTCGTAACGGCTATCAAATGAATATTATAGGCTTTACAAATAGCCTTAATTTCCTCGTAGGCCTTGTTGCGCTTCGGATAATATTTCGATAAATCGGCCGCTACCATAGGTCTTTGGTTTTTAGTTAAGGCATTAAATCCGTCCCGATGCAAAGCATTGGTTTCTTTATGAACAAGTGAAGCGTACATTTCCCTAAATCCGATGCGCGCATCATAATGCATATAACGGTAAAACGGCACCAAAAGCAGCTCGTTGTATTCCGGAATGTCTTTATAATGCTCACGGATGGTTTTCGATTGGTGAAGGTACGGCATAAACAAAGAACGTATCGCTTCAGAATGGTCATTGGTGTTGATATTCAAATCCACCTGAAGGATGAGCGTGTCTCTCACATAGTTGCGTTCAACCATCAATTTTAACATTAAGGCCGATTCTTCCAAACGGGAACGCGTGATGCCGAAGTTGTAAGTCTTATAACCTCTGTCGTTAAAATATTTCGGAACAAAATGATTGTTAACGCGTGAAGAACCCAGAAAAACCAAATCGTATTGCTGGTTTTCGGAATGGTACAAATGGCTGATTTTATTGCGATCATCCGATTGCTTGTACACCAAAGTATACAACACATCCAACACGATCATGGTGAGTAACAGCACCGCCAAACCTTTGCCTAAAAATTGGAAAAATCGTTTCATCAGAATTGGAAATAAATAAATTCTTTATAATCCGAAAACACTCCTAGGGCCAAAATAGCCGACAAACAAAAGCTCATTTTTACCCAACTGTATTTCCCCGAAATAGGTTCTATTTTGGTGCGGCTGTTCCATTCAACTAACACAAAAATCAGCAATAAGCTCCACAATTCGGTGGTGTAACGCTCAATTTTGAAATATTGCTCGGTAAAATGTCCTTCGGTGAACATTCTGGAGATGTAGGCAAACGCGTCTTGTATGGTTTTAGATCGGAAAAAAATCCACGCCACACAGGTAATGGCAAAGGTCAGGATAATGTTGATTAGAATGCGCAGTGAATCAAAATTCAACGTCAATTGAAAGCTGTCCATATTGCTGCGGTTTTTGTTGAGCACCATCAGCGGTATAAAGTACAACGCATTAATCAAACCCCAAGCGATGAACGTCCAATTCGCACCATGCCAAAAGCCACTGACCAAGAAAATAATCATCACATTGCGAATTTGAAATAGTTTCGAGCCTTTGCTGCCGCCTAACGGAATGTACAAGTAATCTCTAAACCAAGACGAAAGCGAAATGTGCCAACGGCGCCAAAATTCGGCTATATCGCGAGAGAAATATGGGAAGTTAAAGTTTTTCAATAAATCGATGCCGAACAATTTGGACGTTCCCAAAGCAATATCGGAATAGCCCGAAAAATCGCCGTAAATCTGAAACGCAAAATAAATGGCGCCCAGCATCAGGGAAAGCGAGTTCATCGAATTGTAATTTTCAAAAATACCATTGGCATACACCGCACAAGTATCAGCAATAACCACTTTTTTTACCAATCCCCAAATGATTTGGTAAACGCCTTCTTTGGCTTTTTCGAAATCAAATTTGCGTCGCTTTTTCAATTGTGGCAACAAGTGCGTCGCGCGTTCAATCGGTCCGGCTACCAACAACGGGAAATAGCTCACGAACAGCGAATAATCGACAAAGTTTTTCTCCGAATTGATGCGACCATAATAAATGTCGATGATATACGATAACCCGTGAAACGTGTAGAAAGAAATCCCAACCGGCAAAATCACCTCCAACAAAAGCGGACTGACTTTAAAGCCGATAGCCGTAAACAACTCGGCAAACGATTCCGCAAAAAAGTTGTAGTATTTAAAAACGCCTAAAAACCCTAAATTGATAGAAATACAAAGCCAAAGCCAAAGTTTTTTCCGTTGCGGTGTATCACTTTTTTCAATTTGGATGGCCGAAAAATAGTCGAGTAGTGTAGAGAACACCAACAAAAACAAAAACCGCCAATCCCAACAAGAGTAGAAGTAGTAGCTCGCCAAAATCAGAATGTAGTTTTGGTTGATTTTGGATTTCTGACCCACAAACCAATACATCAAAAAAACGATGGGCAGGAAAACGGCAAAATGGAACGAGTTGAAAAACATTTGGTGAAAAATTAAGCCACAAATTACAACAATTAGCACTAATTAATTTGTGGAGATTGGTGTAATTCGTGGCCAAATAACAATTAAAAATTCGGACTCAAATTGTATTTTTTGTAGAAATTATCTAAAGCTTCTACTACTTCATCTTCGGTGTCGACTACTTTAATCAAGTTCATATCGTCGGGACTGGCGTTGTGCTCTTTTTCAATCATCGTCGCTTTGATCCAATCGAGTAAACCCGACCAAAATTCGCTTCCTACCAAAATAATAGGAAAACGACCGATTTTCTTGGTTTGGATTAAGGTTACAGCTTCAAACAATTCGTCCAAAGTACCAAAGCCGCCCGGCATCACCACAAATCCTTGAGAATATTTTACAAACATCACTTTGCGCACAAAAAAGTAATCAAAGTTCAGGTTTTTGTCTTTGTCTATATACGGATTATAATGCTGCTCAAAAGGCAATTCGATGTTCAATCCTACCGAAGTTCCGCCGCCGTTATGTGCTCCTTTGTTTCCGGCTTCCATAATTCCGGGACCGCCGCCCGTGATTACACCATAACCGGCTTTACTGATTTTATAGGCAATTTTTTCGGCCAGTAAGTAGTATTTCGTGTCCGGTTTGGTTCGGGCAGAACCAAAAATAGACACACACGGACCTATACGCGCCATGCTTTCGTAACCGTTCACAAACTCCGACATGATTTTAAAAATCGCCCAAGAGTCGTTGGTTCTTATCTCGTTCCAGGTTTTTTGCTTTAATTTTTCCTGGATTTTCTGGTCTTCATTTTCGTACTGTTCAAATGCCATAGTAATTTTTTTATTTTATTTTGAAGCTGTTTGCTGCGCCAGTCGCTGCGCTCGTGTCCGGCTTTCCATTACAATCTTTTGTTTTGTGCTTCGACAAGCTCAGCATCACAAAACAAAAGGATTTCCATTGCAATCCGGGCTAAAAACAGCCTGCTAATTTAGTTCTTTTTTCAGGAATTGAGCGGTGTAGCTTTTTTTGTTCTTGATGATTTCTTCCGGCGTTCCGATGCACAAGATTTCGCCACCGCCTTTTCCGCCTTCCAATCCAACATCTATAATATGATCGGCCAGTTTGATGACATCCATATTGTGTTCAATGATCAAGATAGTGTTGCCTTTGTCTACCAATTTGTTAATTACGTCCATCAACACGCGAATGTCTTCAAAATGCAAACCGGTCGTAGGTTCGTCCAAAATGTAAAACGTATTGCCGGTGTCTTTTTTCGATAATTCGGTCGCCAACTTGATGCGCTGCGCTTCACCACCCGATAAGGTTGTGCTTTGCTGCCCTAAGGTAATGTAACCCAAACCAACATCTTGTATCGTTTTTACTTTTCGATAAATTTTCGGGATGTTTTCAAAGAAGGTTACTGCTTCATCCACGGTCATGTTCAACACATCCGAAATCGATTTGCCTTTGTAGCGAATCTCCAAAGTCTCACGGTTAAAACGCTTGCCTTGACAAGTTTCACATTCCACATAAACATCAGGCAAGAAACTCATTTCAATAGTACGCACACCCGAACCTTCGCAGGTTTCACATCTTCCGCCCGAAACGTTAAAGCTGAAACGCCCGGCTTTGTAGCCACGAATCATGGCTTCCGGCGTTTGGGTATACAAACTCCTGATTTCCGAAAACACATCGGTATAAGTCGCCGGATTGGAACGCGGCGTACGGCCAATAGGACTTTGGTCAATATCAATTACTTTGTCGATATGCTCTAAGCCTTCGATTTTTTTATAAGGCTGCGGTTTTTTTACGGCATTGAAAAAGTGCGCATTCAAAATCGGATACAACGTTTCGTTAATCAAAGTCGATTTGCCGCTACCCGAAACTCCGGTAACGCAAATGAGTTTTCCCAGCGGCAATTCAATCGAAACATTTTTCAAATTGTTGCCGGTAGCACCGTTTAGTTTGAGGGTTTTGCCGTTGCCTTCGCGACGCTTTTTCGGCACCTCAATCGCCATTTGACCGCTTAAGTATTGGGCTGTGATGGTTTGTTCTTTCAACAATT
>JBIIXM010000006.1:0-15981 GCA_044338435.1 Flavobacterium sp.
CCATTTTAAATCATTAGACAAAAAGCAACGTTAAGACTTTTAGCGGTTGCAAATAATCGACGAACGAAATATACCTCTTCAAACCGTTGTAATTAAACAGTTGTTAAAAACAGCTAGGCAGCGAAACAAGCCTTTTATCTACTATTAAATACTCTTTAAAGAAATAAAACAACCGCTTAACCTAATATTTTGCAATGCAAAATTTACGATTTTAAATTTGGTTAAAATTACAAGTGAACATTTTAGCAAACATGTCAGAAAAAAGCATCATTACTCTTTTACAAGCGGTAAACGCACCGATTATTGCTTACAAAAAAAAGGAGCTGTTTTTTATGAATGACAGTGCTACCAATGTCTTACAATCTATTCCTGTAAAATATCTCAATACTTTCATGGCCGAATTGGAGCTGAATGAACAGCTATTTCCTTTTGTGACCAAAAAATATTGGAATGATAAAAGAGGGAATATTGTTGAATTCGAATTGAACATTTCTCGTTACGAGGCAGATGAAACCTATTTGTTGGTCGCGTTTAAGCAAAACTCAACCTCAGAGACGCATCCAATTCCGGCGGAGAAATCCGATTTGATTAGAAAGAAATTAGGACTTTTTGAAGTTTTCATCAATCAAATCAAAGAAGGTGTCTTTGTTTTTGATGCAGATGGAAAACTAGTCTACAAAAACGGAGCCGCTGAAAAATTGGTCAAAATTTCTGATGCCGACCTAAAAAAAACGGCTATTTGGGAGATTTTTAAATATTTCCAAAACAGCATTGTTTGGAAAGAAACTTTGCAAAAAGCAGACAAGAAAAAAGACTTTCGCTTCACCGAAAAAATCAAGGGAAAATACTTGCTGATTGAATTTCAAAAAAGAAATTTTGAAGGCGATAACTACTACTTGATGATTTGCAATGACATCACCGAAAAATTCAAGGATAAAATTGCCATTGAAGAAAGAGATTCCCAGATTGATTTTTTCCAAAAACATTTTCCGGTGGCGATGTTTCAGTTTCATGTGCTGAAAAATAAAGTCCACTATTTTAACTATGTGAGTGATTCTTTTCAAGAACTTTTCGGATTCAAAATTTTACCTCATTACAAGCTGTGGTTAACACGATTAAACATTCATCCTGAAGATGTTTCCTCCTTTCTTGAAGCCGCGCAACAGTCTATTGTATACAACGAAAAATTTAAGTTTACCGGTCGAATGCTATTGAAAGATAACAGCGTAAAATGGTTTGAAGCCAATGCTGTTCCCGTTTTCCAAAACAACAAAATTGTGTTTAACGGAATTATTTGGGATATTTCTCAGCAAAAAATAGCCGATTTTGAACTCAAAAAACGCAGAGAGTTCAACGATTCTGTATTGTTTAACATTCCGGCGGATATAGCCGTTTTTGATAAAAATCACAACTATCTTTTCATCAATCCTAACGGCATCTCCGACCCCGAACTTCGCAGTTGGATGATAGGAAAAAACGATTTTGACTATTGCGCCTTTAAAGGAGTTGATAGTACTTTAGCTATTAGAAGAGAAGAATTTTTCCAAGAAGCTAAAAGAACCGGAAAGCAAGTAGAATGGGTTGATGAAGTATCAAAGAACAACAGAACCTATTACATACTAAGACGTTTTTATCCTTTTTATGTGGAAGGCGAATTTGCCTACATGATAGGTTACGGGATTGACATTTCCGATATCAAAAATTTACAAAATATACTTTCTAAAACCGAGAAACAAAACAACCTCATTATGCAATCTTCCATGGAAGGTATTGTTATCATTGATGAGGATTGTACCATATCTTTTTGGAACACCAAAGCTCAAAAAATATTCGGTTGGACCTTGCAAGAAGTAATCGGAAAAAACCTTCCGAAACTCATACTGTCAGAAGAAAACAGCTGTTTCGAAATTAATGATTTCTTTAAAAAAATTGAAAGCTCAGGGCAATCCAATACCACTCTGGATTTGCTCGCTATCGATCGCAACAAAAAAACATTTCCGATTGAACTGACCATGATTTCTGTTGACGATTTAGATTATAAATCCAAGTATTTTGTTTTCATCCGCGACATCAGCAGCCGAAAAGAAAGAGAGTTGCAAATCCAACAACAGAATGAAATCCTGAAAAGACAAAATACCGAGTTAGAGCAATTCAACTACATTGCTTCACATGATTTACAAGAGCCGCTGTTAACTATTATCGGGTACTCGGATTTATTATTGGAAGAATTCAGCAACGATTTGAATGAAGAAGGAAAACTGTTCTTAGACTTTATTCACAATTCGGCCAACAGAATGCGCTTCTTAATTTCGGGCTTATTAGAGTACAATCGAATCAACAAAAACAGTGATACACAATGGATTGACTTAAATAACACATTGTCTGATGTGATCGATGACTTATCGGTTAACATCAAAGAATCCAATGCCTTAGTGCATTATGACTCGTTGCCTGTAATAGAATGTTACCCCATTTTTATCCGATTGTTGTTCCAAAACCTAATCAGTAACGCACTGAAATTCAGAAAAGAAAATACCGGGGCTGAAGTTCATATTCATGCTAAAGAACTCAAAGATTCTTGGCAATTTAGTGTGAAAGATAACGGAATAGGAATAGAAGAAAAATATTTTAACCAAATCTTTCAAATCTTCCGTAGACTTCATACTTCTGAAGAATACAGCGGTTTCGGAATCGGACTCGCGCATTGCAAAAAAATTGTGGACATCCACAACGGGACAATTTGGATTGAATCCAGGGTTAATGAAGGCACAACATTCTTTTTTACCATCTCAAAAAAACTAAAAAATGACAACTAATACAATCATACTTATTGACGACGATTTATCGGTAAACTATTTTCACCGAAGATTAATTACCATCTTAAACTTAACTGATGACATCTACACTTTCTTTAACGGAAAACAAGCTTTAGAGGGAATAATGACCGTAAATAACGCTTCTGAACCTGGAAAAAAAGCGGTCATTTTTCTCGATTTAAACATGCCATTAGTAAATGGTTGGGAGTTCTTAGAAGAATTTGAAAAAATGAAACACAAACTCCATTTAGATTGTAACATACATGTCATTTCTGCATCCTTAAACCCCGTAGACAAAGAGAGAGCAGAACAAAATCAAAATGTAATGAGTTACATCAGCAAACCTTTGTCAAAAGAAACCTTACTACATTGCTTTAACGTTTAGCTTGCTTCGTCGATTACAAACATAAAAAAAGACACAATTGCTTGTGCCTTTTTTAATCTACTTTTAATACGCTAAAAGCTCTTGCAAAACAGACTCAAAACGCACTTTAGGCAAGTACTGATCTTCCAGTGCCTTCACAAAAGGAATAGCCGTTTCCAAACTTCCAACTCTTCTAACCGGCGCATCTAAATATTCAAAACAAGCTTCAGTTATCATCGCGGATAAATCGCTTGCCAAACCGCCAAATAAGGTGTCTTCCTGAAGAATAATAACTTTTCCTGTCTTTTTAACCGAGCTAAAAATAGCTTCCGTATCTAAAGGTTGTAAGGTTCTCAAATCAAGCAAATCAGCACTGATGTCTTGGTACTTGCTTAAAGTCTCCAAAGCCCAATGTACTCCCGCTCCGAAAGAAATAACGGTCACTTGAGTACCTTCTTTCAATAAAGCGGCTTTACCAAACGGAATGGTATAATAGTTGACCGGAACGTTTTGATAAACGGAACGATACAATTGTTTGTGTTCAAAATAGATCACCGGATTCGGGTCGTTTATAGCCGTATTCAATAATCCTTTCGCATCATACGGAAACGCCGGATATACTACTTTCAAGCCCGGTGTTTTAGTAAACCAAGCCTCGTTGGTTTGCGAGTGAAACGGACCGGCTTGTGTACCACCGCCACAAGGCATACGAACTACTACATCCGATTTTTCGCCCCAACGGTAATGCTGTTTGGCCAAAAGATTCACAATCGGATTGAATCCTGTAGACACGAAATCGGCAAACTGCATTTCCACCACGGCTTTATGACCGTTGATAGACAAACCATTCGCCGCTGATACTACAGCGCTTTCACAGATTGGTGTATTGCGGACGCGGTCTTTGCCAAATTGCGCTACAAATCCATCTGTAATTTTAAAGGCACCACCATATTCAGCGATATCTTGCCCCATAATCACTAAGTTCTCATGGCGTTCCATCGATTGGCGCAAAGCCGAAGAAATGGCATCAATAACACGAATATTTTCTTTTTCCGCACCAGGCTCAAAGGCTTCAAAATCATAAGGCTCGTAAACGTCGTTAAGCTCTTCTTCCAGATTGGCTTCACATTCCGGTTCGGCCACTGTAATCGCCCAATGTTCATCGATTTCAGTTTTGATATTCGCTTTGAATTCAGCATCCATTTCTTCCGAAAGCACACCAACTGTCATCAAATAATCACGGTAATTGGCAATCGGGTCTTTAATCGCCCACATGTCCATCAATTCCTGCGGCACGTATTTAGTACCACTGGCTTCCTCGTGACCGCGCATTCTGAAGGTTTTAAACTCCAATAATACCGGACGTGGATTGGCAACCATTGACGATTTTAATTCGGCTATTTTAGTGTAAACTTCTAAGATATTGTTACCATCGATTATATGACTTTCCATACCATAACCTATGCCTTTATCAGCCAGATTTTCGCAACGGTATTGTTCATTGGTTGGAGTCGACAATCCATATCCATTATTTTCAATCACAAACAACACCGGCAATTCCCAAACTGCGGCTATGTTCAAAGCTTCATGAAAATCACCTTCAGAGGTAGCGCCTTCTCCGGTAAAAACTGCAGTTACTTTACCGTTTTGCTTTAATTTGTTAGCTAAAGCGATACCATCAGCCACACCCATTTGCGGACCGAGATGCGAAATCATTCCGATAATTTTAAACTCTTGGGTGCCAAAATGAAAACTGCGGTCTCGGCCTTTAGTAAAGCCACTTTTCTTGCCTTGCCATTGCGAAAACAATCGATGCAAAGGAATATCTCTTCCGGTAAACACACCTAAATTTCTGTGCATTGGCAAAATGTATTCGTCTTGGTCTAAAGCAGCCGTAATTCCTACGGATATCGCTTCCTGACCTATGCCGGAAAACCATTTTGACACTTTTCCTTGCCGCAAAAGAATGAGCATTTTTTCTTCTATCAAACGAGGTTTGAGCAATCTTTTATACAAGTCCAATAACTGAATATTGGACAACTCTTTTCTATCGAAATTCATTTCTGTTGACTGTAAATTTTGTGCCCCAAAAGTAAGGATTTAATCTTCATTTTCCGAGTCAAAACCCTATTAAATTCAATCGATATTGTTAATAACTTTGCCTTTTTATAAACAAAATTTAGTTACATTTGTAGTTATGATTGGGATTTTCTCAGTCTGAGTTATTAACAAAAATTTTTTAGTAGTATGCAACAAATTCCAAGTGTTGACTTACGTGATTTCCTGTCGGACGATCCGGCACGTAAACAAAAATTTGTAAATGAAATCGGAAAAGCTTACGAAGACATCGGATTCGTAGCACTAAAAGGTCATTTTTTAGATGACAAATTGGTAGAAGACTTGTATGCAGAAGTGCGCAATTTCTTCAACCTGCCATTGGAAACCAAAGCCAAATACGAAATTCCCGGAATTGGCGGACAAAGAGGTTATGTTTCTTTCGGAAAAGAACATGCTAAAGGTCGCTCTGCCGGTGACTTAAAAGAGTTTTGGCACTTCGGACAGTATGTGAGTGAAGGCTC
The DNA here is from genome assembly GCA_044338435.1 of Flavobacterium sp. GTDB lineage: Bacteria > Bacteroidota > Bacteroidia > Flavobacteriales > Flavobacteriaceae > Flavobacterium. Next base: position 5,760 of record JBIIXM010000006.1, read on the forward strand.
AAAATACGCCAACGAATATCCTGATAACGTAGAGGTAGCAGAGTTGCCACACTTTAACGAAGTGGGTAAAGAAGCCTACAGGATGTTAGAAAAAACCGGTGTTTATGTTTTAAGAGCTTTGGCTTTATACATTGGTTTAGATGAACTTTACTTTGACAATTACATCAAAGACGGTAACAGTATCTTAAGACCAATCCATTACCCGCCTATCACCGATGAACCTAAAGACGGCGCCGTTCGTGCTGCCGCTCATGGCGATATCAACTTGATTACCTTATTAATGGGTGCGCAAGGTAAAGGATTGCAAGTACAAAATCACAATGGAGACTGGATTGACGCTATGGCACAACCGGACGAATTGATGATTAATGTAGGCGATATGTTGTCGCGTCATACCAACAACAAATTAAAATCGACCATTCACCAAGTAGTAAACCCGTCAAGAGAATTATGGGGAACGTCACGCTTTTCAATTCCGTTCTTTATGCATCCGGTTAGCGATATGCCTTTGAACTGTTTGGAAAAATGTATCGATGCCGATCACCCGAAAGCCTTCGACGATATTACAGCAGGAGCATACCTGGACGAGCGCTTGGTAGAATTAGGACTCAAAAAGTAAAGGTTAATTCAATACATTTCATTAAAGACATTGAGTTTCCCAACTTGATGTCTTTTTTGATTTTTTTACTAAGGCGCTAAGATACTAAGACACTGATGCACTGAGGTAAAAAACCTTAGAACCTTAGTCACTCAGAACCTTAGCACCTTTATTGATAAATGGACTTACAAGAACAACTCAAAAAACTATTCCCCGATCACGAACCTTCCAATGAACCGGAGGAAACCGTGGCTGAAAATCACGAGCTTTTTATCCAAAAAGAGCCTATGATTTGCAAATACGAAAAGCGCAAAGGCAAAGCTACGACCATTATTGAAGGCTACGAAGGCAGTGACGAAGATTTTAAAATCTTAGCCAAAGAAATCAAAACCAAACTCAGTGTTGGCGGTACGTTTAAAGACGGTGCAATCATCATACAAGGCGATTACCGCGATAAAATTATGAAAATCCTGCAAGACAAAGGATTCAAAACCAAACGCGTAGGCGGATAAACTGGTTTAAAGTTCAAAGTTTAAAACCCGAAACTCGAAACCCAAAACTCGAAACTAAAAAAACATGATACAATCTTCAGAATTAATATTAAATCCCGATGGTAGCGTATACCATCTTAACTTAAAACCGGAACACATTGCACACGACATCATCTTCGTTGGCGACCAAAACCGCGTAGAAAAAATTACACAATTCTTTGACAGCATCGAATTTTCGACGCAAAAACGCGAATTCAAAACCCAAACAGGTTATTACAAAGGCAAAAAAATGACGGTGATGTCAACCGGAATCGGTCCGGACAATATAGACATTGTAATGAACGAGCTTGATGCATTGGTCAACATCGACTTAGCAACGCGCAAACCCAAAGAAAATCTGACTTCACTCAACATTGTACGCATCGGAACTTCGGGCTCATTACAAGCCGATATTCCGTGTGACAGTTTTGTGATGAGTCAGTTCGGATTGGGCTTAGACAATATGCTTCGCTCCTATTTAATCGACGACATTTCGGAAAAAGCCATAGAAGATGCCTTTATTAATCAGACCAATTGGGACTTGAGAAAAGGACGTCCTTACGTAATTGCTTGCTCTGAATCGCTTGAAAAAAGAATGGAAAGCGACCAAATATTTAAGGGTTTTACCGGAACTGCCGGTGGTTTTTACGGACCACAAGGTCGTGTCTTGCGTTTGGAAATCCAAGATCCGGAACTCAATGCCAAAATGGATAGCTTCGAGTTCGAAGGCATCAAAATGACCAACCTCGAAATGGAAACCGGAGCCATCTATGGTTTGGGCAAACTGTTGGGACACGAGTGCTTGTCACTCAACGCCATCATTGCCAACCGCGCCACCGGAACTTTCAGCGAAGATCCGTACAAAGCTGTAGACGCATTAATTGCCTACGCCTTAAATAAATTAGCCGAATAATTTTAGGAGCTTATACCCGCTGTCCGCTGTATCTTTTTTCCCGTCAGTTCAAGTGTCCTATTTCAGGATGTATCGAGTAACGGTAAAAAAGGATGCCGCTACCATCGGGGCTAAACCATTATCTTACTATGAACTTAATTTTAGAAACAGACCGTCTTATTATACGTCCGCTCGAATTGTCCGATGCGGAAGCCATGTTTGCTATGGACAACAATCCGAATGTACACCAATACCTCTGGCAAACGCCTACGCAGGAAATAGCGGAAACCATCAAAATCATCGAATATGTGCGTAGCCAATATGAAAGAAATAATATCGGGAGATTTGCAACAATCCTAAAAGAAACCGGTGAATTCATTGGCTGGACAGGTATTAAATATATCGATGATCATGTAGAAAACGGTAATACCAACTTCTATGATTACGGCTATCGCTTGGCAGAACAATTTTGGGGCAAAGGATACGCTACCGAAGCTTCATATGCTTGGTTAGACTACGGTTTCAAAGAAATGCAAATCAACCAAATGAACGCTTACACGCACTTTGATAACGGCGCATCCAACCGTATCTTAACAAAAATAGGAATGCAATTCATGGAAGATTACACCGATAAAGACGGAGCTGTTTGGAAATGGTGGCAAATGGAGAATCCTGCTATCGCAGATCAATAGAAACGCCCTTTAGGCTACAGACACGCATCGCTTTTGACAGTTTAGAAGCTAACAATTGAAATAAAATTCTATCTAATAATCTAAGAAGTCTAAAAATCTAACCATCTAAATGAAAACAGTCAGAATAGCCGGCGTACCGGAACATTTCAATTTACCTTGGCATATGTGCATCGAAAACGGCGAGTTTGAGGAAGTCGGCATCGATTTGCAATGGACTGATGTGCCCGAAGGTACCGGAAAAATGTGCCAACTGTTGCGCGATAATGAAACCGACATCGCCGTGATTTTAACCGAAGGTATCGTTAAAGACATCATTGGCGGTAATCCGAGTTCGATTGTTCAGACTTATGTCGAAAGTCCGCTTATTTGGGGCATACACGTCGCAGCCGAATCCCAATTTAAAACTTTATCCGATTTAGAAAACACCAAAGTGGCCATTTCACGTTACGGCTCTGGGTCGCATCTTATGGCGTATGTTAACGCACAAAACCAACAATGGCATACAGAAAACTTACAATTTGAAGTAGTCAACACCATAGACGGTGCTGTTGAAGCACTGACCAACGGAACCGCTGATTATTTTATGTGGGAACGTTTTATGACACAGCCTTTGGTTGACAAAGGTGTATTTCGACGCGTAGCCGATTGTCCAACGCCATGGCCTTGCTTTGTTATAGCGGTACACAATGAATTCTTGGAAAGTAATCGCCAAACCATTGCTTTATTGCTGGAAATCATCAACAACACTACTATAGAATTCAAGGAAATCCCGAGCATCGATCGCACTTTAGCGACTAAATACAACCAAAAGTTAGAAGACATTCAAACTTGGTTATCACTTACCAAATGGTCGCAAAAACCACTCGAAGAAAAAGTGTTAAACAAAATTCAAAATCAATTATTTGACCTCAAAATTATCGAGAAAAAAGGTACTTTTGCTGAAATAGTAAAAGCCGTTTAGCTTTTGCCATGGCAACATGATAAAACCGGGAAATCTTACGTATCAGCAACTTAAAGAAAAGTTCAGGATAAAAAGTCCTTGGGACATGATTATCATTTTTGTCTTGAACATCCTGATTACCATTCCGATTTTTATCATTGCCCACCAAAACTTAGTGGTTTTAGACTGGGCCAACCACTTCGACCGCGTTTTGCTTTTCATTGTCATTTTAGCAGTTATCCAACTCTTATTGAGAGCTTTAAGAAGGGTGACATTAATCTCGGTGATTCTCTATTTCATCTTGTTACTTTTCGGCACTTTATCAGGGAAATACGGTTTCCAAAGTGTTTTTGAAGATTACCGTTCTATGGTTTATAGCATGAGTGAAGATCCGTATCCTCAAGACATCATCATTTCTAAGTTATTGCCATTCCCGAACAAATCGAAAATCTTGGATGCTATAGAATATCAAAATCCGAGAATACGCAATTTTGCCATCATGGCTACCAGCAAACACTTCAGAGACGTAAAAGGTTATTATGATATTCACACCATCATACAATCGTTTGCCGTTTTCAAGGAAATCAATTCACGTTGGAACTACGTAAGTGATCCCAAAGGACGAGATTATATCGCCAAAGCCACCGAGTCGTTACAATACCTTTCCGGCGACTGCGATGACCATTCGGTTTTCATGGCAGCATGTATCAAATCGATTGGCGGCACTACCCGATTGATCCATACCAAAGGGCATATCTACCCCGAACTTTATATCGGAACCCAAAAAGATTTAGAGCAGATTAATTATGCCATCAAAAAGGTATTGTTCCCCGCAGAAAGTAAAAATCAAACCTTAAATTATCACATAGACGAAAGAGGCGATGTTTGGTTGAACCTTGATTATACTGCCAAATACCCGGGCGGACCGTTTATGAATGAGGAAATTTTAGGGGCTTTAACCTTGGAATAAATCTTTTATAATTTATCTTTAAGCAACTGCATTATTTAGTATATTCGTTTCTGTTAAACTAACCCATATGAAAAAAGTTTTACTGTTGTTACTGTTGCTTTCTACGGTAACTCAAGCGCAAGAAAATGCAGCTATAGACAATAAAAAAAACGAATTTAGAGTAGATGTTTTGTCTGCGCTGGTTTGGCAAAAAGCCAGTTTTAGTTATGAGCGCTTTTTTGGCGGAGCCTTTTCAACAGGTTTCAACTTGAATTTCTCGGATAGTGGCAAATTGAATGATGATTTTGAACGTGGCTATCGCAATAATGTTCCGAAATTTGAATTCAATCCGTATGTGAGATACCAATTATCTAAAGGCAAAACGAGCTTTTATTTTGCCGAAGTATTTGCTTCCTACAATGGCGGCGATTATAAAGAAATCGTTCGTTTAACGGATGAAAATATCAATGGCTATTACACCACCAAAAAATCGACTTATACCGATTTTGGTTTGGGCGGCGGTTTAGGCTACAAAATGTACATCAAAGAAGCTTTTGCCATAGAATTCTTGGCAGGTTTCGGTTCCAATTTAACCAATCGTGATAAAAGTCCGGATGTAATTTCCAGAGTAGGCTTTAACTTAGGCTATCGATTTTAAAAAATAAGTCATGAAAAAAATACACTATATAGCTTTACTTTTTGTTGGATTGTTATTTTCCAACTGCGACACTAATGATGATGATTTCTACAAAACCATTTATGTAGAAGGCGGGAACAACATAGTAAGGATTGAAACCCAATCCTCATATAATGTTGGCGATTACTTATATGTGAAAGCAGATTTGGCGCGTTATATTCCGGAACCGGGACAAACACAAACCGCTCTTTTGGACATTTATAAAACCACCGGGAATGCCTCACAATTTGTTTTTTCGTATGTGATTGAGCGAAAAATTAGTGCTAGCGATTGGCAAGTGGTAACAGTGAATGACAACCAGTTAGATATCATTTCAGGAAATGCACAAAACGGCGCATATGTTTACGCTATCTGCAATTACAATAGTACCGATGAATACTATCGCTATAATGTTGGCTTTCCGCTGTTGACTGCCGGAAATTATCGTCTTACGTTTGGTTATAACAGTTCTTCCACTAACAGTGTAGAGATGGTTTCCTTGAGTGCTCCAAAAGATTTAATCGTAAATATCAATGCAGCTGTTTCTAATTTAGATAACAACGGATATTATTATTTCACCGTTAACTAATCACCAACGAATAGGCTCTTTTCCGAGACTTTCTAAATATTGATTGGTTTTACTGAAATGCTGATTGCCGAACCATAAACCGCGGTTAGCACTTAGTGGTGAAGGATGTCCGGTTTCTAAAACATGGTGTTTGTTTCTGTTGATTTTAGCGCCTTTCTTTTTAGCAAATCCGCCCCAAAGTAAAAAAACAACGTTTTCTTTAGCGTCGGATATTTTCTGAATAACCGCATCGGTAAAGGTTTCCCAGCCTTGATTTTGGTGGCTTCCGGCTTCGCTTTCGCGAACGGTTAAGGTAGCATTGAGTAACAAAACACCTTGGTCGGCCCATCGTTCTAAATTACCGCTGATGGGAAACGGAATTTTCAAATCGGATTCAATTTCTTTGAAAATATTTTGAAGCGAAGGCGGAAAGGTAATGCCATCGTTTACCGAAAAACACAAACCATTAGCTTGACCCAAACCATGATACGGATCTTGCCCGATTATGACTACTTTAACCTTGTCAAACGGACAATGGTCAAAAGCAGCAAAGATTTGACTGCCTTTGGGAAAGCATCTTTTAGTGGCATATTCTTCTTTGACGAAGCTTAGCAATCGGTCAAAATAAGGTTGGTTAAATTCGCCGGAAAGTTGTTCCTGCCAAGTCGGCTCCATTTTGATTAACATCTCATAAAATTTTACCAAAAATAGCATTTTCTGTTGCAATATGGCTTTTAACCTTTGTAACTTTGAAGCATAGACCTGACAGCATGATAGCGATCACTGAGAAAACATTACAAGATTTAGAATTCAACACGGTACTGCAAACCATATCCGACCGATGCAACACTGAAATCGGCAAACAAAAAGCGCTCGACATTGTTCCTTTCAAAGACAAAGCCACTTTGATGAACGAGCTTTGTCAAACCTCGGAGTACCTGTCGTCGTTCACCAATAACAACGCCATTCCCAACCACGGTTTTGAAAACCTTACCCAAGATTTAAAGTTTTTGGCTATTGAGGACAGCTTTTTGGAAGTAAGCAGTTTTCGTAAAATCGCCACGCTGTCTGAAACTGTGAATGTATTGTTATTGTTTCTGAAGAAATTTCACGATTACTATCCGAAATTAAACGAGAAAGCAGTCCAAATTGAATACACCAAATACATCACACAAAAAATTGATGAAGTAGTTGACAAATATGGGGAAATCAAAGACAATGCTTCGCCCGATTTGATTAACATTCGCCGTGATATGAATGTAGTTCGTGGGAAAGTCAACCAAAGTTTCGGCCAAGCACTCAGCCAATACAACAGCTTAGGATATTTGGATGAGATTAAAGAAAGTATCGTTGAAAACCGACGGGTTTTGGCAGTTTTGGCCATGTATAGAAGAAAAGTGAAAGGATCTATTTTAGGCAGTTCCAAAACCGGAAGTATTGCTTATATCGAACCCGAAGCTACGCTGCGCTATTCGAGAGAATTGAACAATTTAGAATACGAAGAAAGAGAGGAAATCACTCGGATTTTAAAGAAACTTTCTAATGAAATCCGACCTTATGTTGACTTATTAAAACAATACCAAGACTTTCTGAGCGACATCGACGTTGTAGCGGCAAAAGCAAAATATGCGCGAAAAATCAATGCGTTATTACCTAACATTACCGAAGAAAAGCGGTTATTATTCCGCGAAGCTTATCACCCGATATTGTTTTTAAACAATTTGGAAAAAAAGGAAAAAACCTTTCCGCAAACCATTGAATTGAAAAACGACAGTCGGATTATCGTGATTTCGGGGCCGAATGCCGGTGGTAAAACCATTTCGTTAAAAACAGTCGGCTTGCTGCAATTGATGTTGCAATGCGGGATTCTGATTCCGGTTCACGAACGAAGCGAAACCTTCTTATTTGACAGAATACTTACTGACATAGGAGACAATCAATCGATTGAAAACCATTTGAGCACTTACAGTTACCGATTGAAGAACATGAATTACTTTCTGAAAAAGTGCAACGCTAAAACTCTGTTCTTGATAGATGAATTCGGAACCGGTTCTGACCCTGAATTGGGCGGTGCTTTGGCAGAAACCTTTTTGGAGGAATTCTACCATCGGGAAGCCTTCGGAATCATTACCACGCATTATTCCAACTTAAAAATCTTGGCCAACGAATTGCCGTTTGCTTCCAACGCCAATATGCTCTTTGACGAAAAATCTTTGGAACCTTTGTACAAGTTGATTTTAGGACAAGCCGGAAGTTCTTTCACCTTTGAAGTAGCGCAAAAGAACGGTATACCCTACGGATTAATCAATCGGGCCAAGAAAAAAATTGAAGGTGGAAAAGTGCGTTTCGACAAAACAATAGCCACTTTGCAAAAAGAGCGTTCCAAACTCGAGAAAACATCGCTAACCTTGAAAGAGGAGGAAATCAAAGCCCGAGAAGAAAGCAAGAAAATGGAAAGCATTAATGCCAAGATTCAGGAAAAATTGGAGCGCTATCAAGAATTGTATGATGCCAACCAACGTCTGATTTATATGGGGCAGAAAGTCGATGATTTATCGGAAAAATACTTTAACAACAAAGACAAAAAAGTGTTGATTGGAGAATTTTTGAAGTTGGTTGAAATCGAAAATTCCAAACGCAAAAAAGCCACAGCCAAAGAGAAAAAGGAAAAGGAGATTATCCAGAAAAAGGTGGTGGAAGAAGTTAAAGTGAGAGTGGAAGAAATTCGGGTCGCCAAAAAAGAAAAGAAGATTAAAGCGCAAAAGCTCGAAGCCGAAAAGCCAAAAGTAGTTTTAAAAATTGGCGACAGGGTTCGAATGGTTGACGGAAAATCGATTGGTACTATTGATAAAATTGAAAAGAATAAGGCTGTAGTGAATTACGGCATCTTTACTTCTAAAGTTAGTTTAGAGGAATTAGAATTTGTTCAAGCCCATTGATGATGGAAATTAACGAATTACCCAAAGACAAGAAAATAATACTCTTTGACGGGGTTTGTAATCTTTGCAACGCCTCAGTACAATTTGTCATTAAACGCGATGCCAAAGATGTATTTCGTTTTGTAGCGTTGCAATCTGATTTGGGTAATAAGATTTTGAATCACATTGGCATAAATCGTGAGCATACCGAAAGTATCGTGCTTTATGAACCCGGCAAAGCCTATTTTTACAAAGCGGAAGCGGCATTGAAAATAATAAATGAATTGGGTGGTTTGTATCAGCTGCTTAACATCTTGCAAATATTCCCAAAGTTTATTTCAAACGCAGTTTACGATTACATCGCCAAAAATCGTTACCGTTGGTATGGCAAACAAGAAAGTTGTATGATGCCAACACCTGAATTAGCTACAAAATTTCTCGCATGATAATTATCATACCGTATAAGAATTTATCAAAGTAATTTTGATAAACTCTAATCGATAAATCATGACATCACAAAACATTTCCCTGTATTCTTGGGACAACGGTGCCTTCATTATGGTAGGCGTATTTGCCTTAGTCATTATCGGACTGGTAGGCGCTATATTCCTAATGATGAATAGTAAGAACAAAAAAAACGACTAAGTTTCCTTAGTCGTTTTTTTTATATCTTAAGTGAAAAATTATTGTTTGATGAATTTTTTAGTCACTTTTCCACCGTTAGATTCAATGTTAACAAAATAAACTCCTGAATTCAAATCAGCAACATTTACTTGGTTAATAACTCCTCCTTCTAGGTTTTTAACTGTTCTACCGTTAACATCAACTACTGATAACTTAGTGATTTCAGCTGAATTAGTTGATGAAATATTTAAAACATCACTAGTTGGATTTGGATAAACACTGAATGAATCTACTAAGAAATCATTTGTAGATAAGTTAGTACTCATCGCAATAGTATCTAAGAATAAGAATGTCTGTGTAGTCCCCGGAGTCGAATTATTGTGGATACCAAAATAATAAATTCCAGCAGCCGGTGCTGTATAAGTAGCTGTGTGAGTTGTATAAGCAGCATCACTACTGTTTGTATAGGTTTGAATCAAGGTAGTTTGACCAGCAGCACTTTGAGACGCTCCTACAGTCAAATCGAAATTCATAGGAGATGCCGGTAATGTTGTAGAAGTTGTAAACAATCTTGTTTTGAAAGAAACAGTTACAACTTCACCTGCTTGTAGGCTAACACCTCTAAAATAAGCTCTTAAATTAGAAACTGCTGTAGTACTGTTAGGAGTGTAAACCGAAGTTCCTGCACCGCCATCTGCGTAATTTGGAGGAGTCGAAGCACCGTTAGTGGTAATCAAAGTGAAGTTAATGAAACCGTCTGTATAATTTTCTGCTTCACTTTCAAAATCATTAGAATATGGTAGGGTTACCGGAAGGTATCCATAGTAAGGACCTG
>JBIIXM010000160.1:0-4335 GCA_044338435.1 Flavobacterium sp.
GGCCAGCTACCAAAGATGAACTTATCGACTATGCTATACGAACAGGAGCTCCGCTAGAAGTAGTAGAGAATTTGCAATCTATAGAAGATGAGGGCGAAATTTACGAATCGATGGAAGAAATTTGGCCGGATTATCCAACCGACGAAGATTACCTTTGGAACGAGGATGAATATTAAAAAAATAACAATCACAACCATGAAAAAAGTCCGATTAGGGCTTTTTTTTTGTTTAAATTTGCACACTCAAAAAGTTAGAATAATACGGTAAAAATTCAACTACTGACACAACCGCACTGCTAACCATCATTAAAATAAACAAACCCAATATGAGTTTAATTAACAGCATACTTAAAGTTTTTGTAGGCGACAAATCACAAAAAGACGTCAAAGCCACTCAACCTTACATTAATAAAATCAAAGCCTTAGAGCCTGTTTTGGCCGCTTTGTCACACGATGAATTAAGAGCCAAAACAGCCGAATTCAAAGCTAAAATCAAAGAGGCACGTGCCAAACAAGACGCCGAAATCGAAGCTAAAAAAGCTGAAGCCGAAAACACTACCGACATCGATAAAAGAGAAGATATTTACAACGCCATCGATGCTTTAGAAAAAGAGGCTTACCAAATCTCCGAAAAAGTACTCGAAGAAATTCTACCGGAAGCCTTTGCTGTGGTAAAAGAAACAGCGCGTCGTTTTAAAGAAAACAGTAACATTACAGTTACTGCGACACCAAAAGACAGAGAGCTTTCGGCTACGAAATCCTACATCACTTTAGACGGTGAAAATGCCGTTTGGGCTAATACATGGAACGCCGCCGGTAAGGAAATCACTTGGGACATGATTCACTACGACGTACAGTTAATTGGTGGTATCGTATTACACCAAGGTAAAATTGCCGAAATGCAAACCGGGGAAGGAAAAACCTTGGTAGCAACTTTGCCTTTATACTTAAACGCCTTAACCGGAAACGGTGTACACTTAGTAACCGTAAACGACTATTTGGCGAAACGTGATAGCACGTGGAAAGCACCTTTATTCGAGTTCCACGGATTGACGGTAGACTGTATCGACAACCACTCGCCTAACTCAGATGCCCGAAGAAAAGCCTACGAAGCCGATATCACTTACGGAACCAACAATGAATTCGGTTTCGACTACTTGCGTGATAACATGGCACATTCTCCGGAAGATTTGGTGCAAAGAAAACACAACTATGCTATAGTGGACGAGGTCGATTCGGTATTGATTGACGACGCGAGAACACCATTAATCATCTCCGGTCCGGTTCCTGATGGTGATCGTCATGAGTTTAATGAACTAAAACCGAAAATCGAAAACTTATACAACTTACAACGCCAATTGGCCAACGGATTCTTAACCGAAGCCAAACGTTTAATCAAAGAAGGTAACAACAAAGATGGCGGTTTCCAATTGTTAAGAGCCTATCGTGCTTTACCTAAAAACAAAGCCTTGATTAAGTTTTTGAGTGAAGAAGGCATCAAGCAATTGCTTCAAAAAACCGAAAACGAATACATGCAAGACAACAACCGCAGAATGCCGGAAGTAGATGAAGCCATGTATTTTGTGATTGAAGAAAAAAACAACCAAGTAGAATTAACCGACAACGGTATCAAATTCTTATCCAAAGATACTTCGGAAGATTTCTTCGTATTGCCGGATATCGGAACTGAAATTGCCAATATCGAAAAACAAAATCTTGAAAAAGACAAAGAAGCGGAAGCCAAAGAAAGATTGTTCCAGGATTTCGGTGTAAAATCAGAAAGAATCCACACCCTAACCCAATTGCTTAAAGCATATACCTTGTTTGAAAAAGACGTGGAATACGTTATCATGGACAACAAAATCCTTATCGTTGACGAGCAAACCGGACGTATCATGGACGGTCGCCGTTACTCTGACGGATTGCACCAAGCTATCGAAGCCAAAGAGCAAGTGACCATTGAAGCAGCCACCCAAACTTTTGCTACGATTACGTTGCAAAACTACTTCCGTATGTACAGCAAGTTATCCGGTATGACCGGAACTGCCGTAACGGAAGCCGGTGAGTTTTGGGAAATTTACAAATTAGACGTAGTAGAAATTCCAACCAACAGAGGGATTTCTCGTAAAGATAAAGAAGACTTAATTTACCGTTCCGTACGTGAGAAATTCAACGCCGTTATCGAAGATGTAACCCAATTGTCACAATCCGGTCGTCCGGTGTTGATTGGTACTACTTCGGTAGAAATTTCGGAATTGTTGAGCCGTATGCTGAAAATGCGCGGTGTTGCCCACAACGTATTGAACGCGAAAATGCACAAAAAAGAAGCAGAAATCGTAGCCGAAGCGGGTAAACCGGGCGTAGTAACCATCGCCACCAACATGGCCGGTCGTGGTACGGATATCAAACTTACACCTGAAGTAAAAGCCGCCGGAGGTTTGGCCATCATTGGTACGGAGCGTCACGATTCTCGTCGCGTTGACCGTCAGTTGCGCGGTCGTGCCGGTCGTCAGGGAGATCCGGGAAGTTCACAATTCTATGTGTCTTTGGAAGACAACTTGATGCGTTTGTTCGGTTCGGAAAGAGTAGCCAAAATTATGGACCGTATGGGATTGAAAGAAGGTGAAGTGATTCAGCATTCTATGATGACAAAGTCCATCGAGCGTGCTCAGAAAAAAGTGGAAGAAAACAACTTCGGTACGCGTAAACGTTTGTTGGAATATGATGATGTAATGAATGCCCAACGTGAAGTGGTTTACAAACGCCGCCGACACGCTTTGCATGGAGAACGTTTGAAATTGGATATCGCTAACATGATGTACGACACCTGTGAGGTAATCGTAGGCGATAACAAAGCCCGTAACGATTTCAAGAATTTTGAATTCGAATTGATTCGCTACTTCTCGATTACTTCTCCGTTAACACAAGCTGAGTTTGAAAAACTTTCCGAAATGGAAATCACCGGAAAAGTGTACAAAGCAGCTTCAAGTTATTACACTGAAAAAACAGAAAGAAGTGCGCGTGAAGCCTTCCCAATCATAGCCGACGTTTACCAAAGAGAAGGCAATACGTTTGAGCGAATTGTAGTGCCGTTTTCAGATGGTATTAAGTCGTTAAACGTGGTAACCGATTTGAAAAAAGCCTACGAATCTAATGGAGCGCAATTGGTAGCCGATTTTGAGAAAAACATCACCTTAGCCATCGTAGACGAAGCTTGGAAAAAGCACTTGCGTAAAATGGATGAGTTGAAAACTTCGGTACAATTAGCCGTTCACGAGCAAAAAGATCCGTTGTTGATTTACAAATTAGAAGCTTTCAAATTGTTCCGTAACATGCTAGACGGCGTGAACAAAGAAGTGATTTCGTTCTTATTCAAAGGCGATTTACCGCAGCAAAACCAGAACATTCAAGAAGCGCGTCAGGTTCGTGAAAAACAAAACTACACTGAAAGCAAAGACGAAATCGAGAGCAGCGAAAGTGCTAATCGCGAGGCCGGTCAAACGCAACAACGTCCGCAAGTAACTGAAACCATTGTTAGAGAAACACCAAAAATCAATCGCAATGACAATGTTACCATCAAACACGTGATGAGCGGCAAAACCGAAACTATGAAATACAAAAAAGCCGAAAGCATGCTAGCCACCGGCGAATGGGTTTTGGTTAATGAATAAATAATAGTCAGCCTTTACAAATAAACAATCCTCAACGGTTACTACTGTTGGGGTTTTTTTTACATTTGAGAAAAGACATTTTTATGAAAAAGAACAAACTCCTCTTATTGTTGCTTTTTACCGGATTACTAAGTTCTGCCCAAAGTACAGAATCACTCAAAAAGACCATGCAACAACTTTACGAAGCCAACTACTTAATGGATTTTGAGACCATAGCACAATTGTCTTATCCTAATATGGTGGATAAAATCGGAAAAGAAGCCTTCCTGGAACAAACCGAACAGTTTTACGAAAATGAAACATATAGACAACGTTATCAATTGCAGACAGTTCCATTCCAATTCGGACCGATAACAAAAATTGGAAACCAATGGTTTTGCGTGGTTACTGTTCGAATCCCGAAACGGTATTTCTTTGAAGCAAAACTAAGCGAGGAAAAAGCATTAGAGAAAAAGACTTGGCTACAAGAAATGAACCAAACCAAAGACGTGACTTTCGAACCGAACCGCAATAGTTTTAACGTCAAAATGATAGCTACTTTCATAGCCGTATACAATGAAAATACCAACGGGAATTGGCGTTTTTTTAATTTTGATTTTACGGAACACCAAACTGCTTTTGAACAGCTGTTTGACGAAAGTATCATAAAACCGTTGAAACTATAA
>JBIIXM010000161.1:0-4322 GCA_044338435.1 Flavobacterium sp.
ACGGAATACAAAGAAAACCATTCGGCTTATATAGACATTATTATTAACGAAATGTTGCCCAAAATAGCCGAAGAAAATTTGGCAGATTACATTGACGCTTTCCTGGAAACCGGTTATTTTTCGGTAGCTGAAACTGAACGCATTATGGAAGCAGGGAAACAATATGGTTTGCGCGCTAAAATTCATGTGAATCAGTTTACTGCGATTAACGGAATTGCCGCTTGCGTGAAGCATAAGGCACTTTCGGTAGATCATTTGGAAATTGTAACCGAAGCAGACATAGAAGCGCTAAAAACCACTGAAACCATGCCGGTGGCTTTGCCGAGTTGTTCGTTCTTCATCAGTATTCCGTATACACCGGCGCGCCAAATGTTGAATGCCGGTTTGCCCTTGGCTTTGGCAACCGATTTCAATCCGGGCACTACGCCTTCGGGGAATATGAATTTTGTGGTGGCTACAGCTTGTATCAAAATGAAAATGACGCCGGAAGAAGCCATCAATGCGGCCACTATCAACGGTGCTTATGCGATGGGTTTATCGGCTACACACGGCAGTATTACAGTAGGTAAAAAAGCCAATGTAATCATTACCAAACCTTTTAATTCATACTATGAAATTCCGTACGCCTTTGGTAGTAATCCGGTGGAACAAGTTATGCTTAACGGAAAATTAATCTCATAAAAAAAAGTCCTTCGTAATGAAGGACTTTTTTATAGTTTTCCGAATTGATTATCGCAAAGAGAAACTGCTTTTTGAAACCAACTCTCCTTTGTCGAATACATTGACAAAGTAAGTGCCTTTGGCAAAATCTTTCCCAGGTAATTGCTCTTTCACGTCAACCGTTTTGTTTTCATATTTTACAGTGGTTGTAAAACTGTAAGTCAATGAAGTGTCTCCGAAAGAAACGGTTGCTTTATCTCCTAATACATTGTTCTTCGCATCGATTACTTGAACATAGTATACTTTATCTCCTGATTTAGCAATTTTGTTTTCGGCTATGGTAAAGCTAATTTGAAGTAAGTCGGCACGACTAGCTTTATCAGTTTCAATTTGTTTTCCGGAGCTTCTTTGTTTGTAAGCTGCTGTTTTCAAATTGGTTACCGTTAATTTTTGTCCTTTTTCAACTGTTTTCGCCAATTCTTCGTTTTGACCTACTAAGACTTGGTTGTATTTTTTAGAATCTTCTAAAACAACTTTAGTACTGTCTAAATTAGTGGTCAAAGTTTGGTTTTGTGCTTTCAACACTTCCACTTCTTGCATCAAATTACGCATTTTTTGCTCTAAAGCTTTGTATTGAGTTTTATATTTCTGCAAGGAAGCATTATCACCTTTGGACGCTTTTAACTCTGCAATTAACTTAGCCACTTTCTCTCTTTCTGCAATTAATTCATCAGACATAGTCGTATTTTCAGCTATAGCTTCGTCATAAGAGGTTTTTAAAGCTTCCAAGTCTTTTAAAACACTTTCTTTCTCAGATTTTGTATCGACAATAGTGGTTTCAAGCGTTTTAGCATCAGAGGTCAGTTTAAAAATATAAACCAAACTACCTACTAATAAAATAGCCAGTATTGCAATAATTGCTTTTAATTTAGAGTTACCATTTTGATTTTCCATAGGTTATAAATTTAATTAGAGCAAAAATAATAATATTTAAGATAGTAACGTGAAATTCCCCTTTATATTATATTTTTGAGAAATATTTAACACCAAAATGGAGCGTATTATTCCTTTTACCATGACCGATTTGGCTAAAGTTACCAACCACCGAAGTGGAGAAGTAAAGTTTGGCGAAAAAATGCTGACCATCCCGAAAGGTGAAAACTGCATGACTTTTCTAAAAAATTGTGAAGCCAAATATGTATTGTTAGGAATACCGGAGGACGTCGGTATCAGAGCTAACTTTGGCCGTCCCGGAGCTGCCTCAGCTTGGCATAGCGCCATCAGTAGTATTGCCAACATCCAGCATAATCGTTTTTGCAAAGGCAGTCAAATAATAGTTTTGGGTAAAATTGACATTTCCAAAGAAATGGAAGAGGCCAAAGACCTAGATTTTCACAAAACAGCCGATCGTGTATTATTGAGTTCTTTGGTAGAACGCATCGATAAAGAAGTGGTTCATGTGATAACTTCCATCATCAAATGCGGTAAAACACCGATTATTATTGGTGGTGGCCATAACAACGCCTACGGCAATATCAAAGGAACGGCTTTGGGTTTGGGTAAACCTATCAATGCAGTGAATTTTGACGCACATTCCGATTTCAGAATTTTAGAAGGACGACACAGCGGTAACGGATTCTCTTACGCTTACGAAGAAGGTTTTCTCAAAAAGTACTTCATCTTTGGCTTACATGAAAACTACACTTCCAAAAATGTACTCGACATCTTGAAAAAAATGGAAGATCGAGTGAATTTCAACACCTACGATGAAATTAAAGTCAGACAACAAAAAAACTTCCAACAAGAGCTAAACACGGCTTACGAATTCATTAAAAACGATGCTTACGGCATTGAAATCGATTTGGATGCTTTACCCAACATTGCCAGCAGCGCCATGACCATGAGCGGTTTTTCTATCGAAGAATTGCGTCAGTTTGTGTACTTCTTCGGTAAAAATAAAAATGCGGCGTACTTACACATTTGCGAAGGCGCTCCTGATTTAGGCGAAGAAAAGAACAATCATTTAATAGGCAAACTCATTGGCTACTTGGTAACCGATTTCATTAAAGCCAGAAAAGAACTTATATAAATTTCGATTACAAAGTTGCGAGTTCAAAGTTCATTCAGAAACCCAAAACTCGCAACCCGAAACTTGAAACATTGAACTCCTAACTAATAAAACGCTATCTTTGTGGCGGTTTGCACTTAATCGCAAACAAATTATATGTTATTCGAAGATTTATCATTATCCAAAAGTATTCAAAGAGCAGTTTTTGAAGAAGGATATACCAACCCTACACCTATTCAGGAAAAAGCCATTCCGATTATTTTAGCCGGAAAAGACTTAGTAGGCTGTGCCCAAACCGGCACGGGAAAAACCGCAGCATTTGCTATTCCCATTATACATAACTTACACCGAATGGTCGGTTCCTCTAAAAAAACCAAACAAATTCGCTGTTTAGTAGTTACACCAACCAGAGAATTAGCTGTTCAAATTGGGGAAAGTTTTGACACCTACGGCAAATACACCAATTTAAGACAGTTGACCATTTTTGGCGGCGTATCGCAAGTACCGCAAGTAGACCAATTGAAAAAAGGCGTTGATATTTTAATTGCTACACCGGGTCGTCTTTTAGACTTGCACAAACAAGGTTTTTTAGATTTCGATCATTTGCACTTTTTAGTATTAGACGAATCCGATTTGATGCTCGATATGGGCTTTATCAATGACGTTCGAAAAATTGTAAAATTGGTGCCAAACAATCGCCAAACGCTATTGTTTTCGGCTACTATGCCTATGGCGATACGCGAATTAGCGGATACGTTTTTAAACAAACCCGAATACGTTTCGGTTACACCGGTTTCCTCTACCGCAGAAATCATTGAGCAACAAGTGTATTTTGTTGACAAAGAGAACAAACGCGGCTTGTTGTATCATTTGATACGCAATCAAAATTTGAGCAACGTATTGGTTTTTGTCCGCACCAAACACGGTGCCGATAATGTGGTAAAAGCCTTGAAGAAAAACGGCGTCAATGCCGAAGCCATTCACGGCGACAAATCGCAAACCGCTCGCCAACGCGTTTTAGATCAGTTTAAAAACAAGGAGATTACGGTTTTAGTGGCAACAGATATAGCCGCGCGTGGAATTGACATTGAAAGTTTGCCTTACGTAATCAACTTCGATTTGCCTAATATTCCGGAAACCTATGTTCACCGCATTGGTAGAACCGGTCGTGCGGGTAATGGTGGCATATCGATTTCTTTCTGTGGCAAAGACGAAGAAGTGTACTGGAAAGACATCTTAAAACTAATTAAGGTCAATGTAAAAACCATCAAAGATCATCCGTTTCCTTGGAAAGAAAACATACCAAATCCGGATGCTAAACCCGATTTGAGAAATAAAAAAAAACCGGAAGGTGAAAGTAAATCGAGAAAGTCGGAAGCCTCTAAGAAAAATAAAAAGCGTTGGTATTAATCAACGCTTTCTCTGTTTTTTACATTATTGCTAATTACTTGGAACAACTTAGATGGCTCAAATGGTTTGACCATAATATCGTTCATTCCCGCTGAAATAGCTTCCTCTGTTACCTCTTGTTTGTCAAAAGCTGTAAGTGCAATAATTGGGATATCTATTCCCTTTTCTCTAATCTTTCGGGTAG
>JBIIXM010000162.1:0-4305 GCA_044338435.1 Flavobacterium sp.
AAGAAGCACTGAATAAAGGTATTGAGAAGCAAGTGAGCAAATTAACCGCAACCGACGGCTTTTACAAAAACGAATTGGTTAAAATTTTACTGCCTGAGGAATTACAAAAAGTAGATAAAACACTTCGCAAAATGGGCATGAGTAATTTGGCCGATGAAGGCATTTTACTATTGAATCGCGCCGCTGAAGAAGCCGTAAAAGAATCAACTCCGATATTTGTAGACGCTGTTAAAAACATGAGCTTTACCGATGCCAAAAATATTTTAATGGGCAATGAAAATGCGGCTACGACTTATTTACAGTCCACAACGACTAATCCGCTGTATGCCAAATTCAGTCCTGTGATTCAAAGTTCGTTAGCCAAAGTTGGTGCCGATAAAGTTTGGGCTAACATCATCAAAAAGTATAACAGTATTCCGTTGGTTACCAAGATTAATCCCGATCTGACAGATTACACGACTAACAAAGCCTTACAAGGCGTGTTTACAATGATTGCCCTGGAAGAGAAAGACATTAGAACACAATTGAGTGCCAGAACTTCTCCTTTATTGAAGAAAGTATTTGCATTACAAGATAAAAAACCTTAATTTTTTAGAAATCAATAACATAAGAATAACAAATCCTTAACACAAGGACTTGAAATCGAGACTTATCTTTGTAGTGTAATAAAATTGGTTTTTTTATTATTTGGTTAGGTTAGTTAAAAAATGCCGGTGCTTGGGAAAGCATCGGCTTTTTTTATGCTAATTTTTCACGTAGTTTTTTAAAGTAGGTAAAGGCTTTGACTAAACGACTGCCATACCAAGAGAACATTTCGCCATCCACAAAAAACGTTTTGGCGTGATGCGTAAATCGACCTAATTCAAAGGCGTGTTCATCTTTAAACGGAAACGGTTCAGAGGACAACAAAACCAAATCGGGATCACCTTGTAAACGGATTTTTTTAATTTCAACCTCAGGATATCTGCCTGTAACATTAGGATTGTTTTCGTAGATGTTTTGAAATTTATTCAGACGCAACATTTCGTTGACAAAGGTATCGCCACCGGCTACCATATAAGGATTCGCCCAGATAAAATAGGCGACTTTATACGAAGGTTGGTCTTGGATGAACTGCTGAAAATCACGCTGTACAAACTGAATTTTATCGTTCCATTTCTGCGCTTCGGTTCTTTTATTGAACAACTGCCCGAAATCGGTTATCATTTGGTAATTATCTTCCAAAGTGATGATATTGGTAACCCAAACGGGACAAATTTTAGCTAATTCGGCCAAAATTTCTTGTGTGTTCTCTTCTTTGTTAGCGATGATAATATCCGGTTGTAACAAACGGATTTTTTCGACATGCACATTCTTGGTTCCTCCAATAATCTTTTTGGTCGATTTGAAATGAAACGGATGCACACAGAATTTGGTAATCCCAACAATTTGTTCTTCTAATCCTAAATCGAACAACAACTCCGTTAAAGAAGGCACCAACGAAACAATACGCTTGGGCGTGCTTTCGAAAGTATGAGAAGTGCCGAGTTGATCAACGAAGGTCTTCATGTTTTATTCACAGAGATTCACAAAGTCTTTAAAATTCCTTCCATTTCCTGTTGCAATAGCAATGCTTCTTCCCTGGCCTTTTCGGCGAAATCGAGTCCATTAGAAGCGTAAATTATAGCTCTGGAGGAGTTGATTAATAAACCTACCTCTTCGTTCATACCGTATTTGCAAACCTCAGAAAGACTGCCGCCTTGTGCGCCTACACCCGGAACCAACAGAAAACTATCGGGTACTATTTTACGAATTTCTGCAAAATACTCGGCTTTGGTGGCGCCTACTACGTACATCAAATTTTGACTGTTTTTCCAAGTCTTCGATGTTTTGATGACCTTTTGGTACAAAGCTTCGTTATCTACCTCTTGCGTTTGAAAATCGAAAGCACCTTCATTAGAGGTTAAGGCTAACAATATGGTATGTTTGTTTTCAAAAGCCAAAAAAGGTTCTACACTGTCTTTGCCCATATAAGGCGCTACCGTAACACTGTCGAAGTTTAAATCTTCCAAAAAAGCTTTGGCATACATGGTTGAGGTATTGCCAATGTCACCGCGTTTGGCATCGGCGATGGTGAAGATTTCAGGATAATATTCGTTGATATAGTTGATGGTTTTTTGGAGCGATGTCCAACCTTTTAATCCGTGGGCTTCATAGAAAGCCATATTGGGTTTGTACGAAACACATAAGTCGTGTGTAGCGTCGATGATGGCCTTGTTAAATTCGAAAATCGGATCTTCCAGCGTTAATAAGTGCGATGGTATTTTTTGTAAATCGACGTCCAAACCTATACAGAGAAAGGACTTTTTGTTTTGAATTTGTTGGATAAGTTGTGTTGTAGTCATTATGGTTTGTTTGTGCGTAAAGTTCGCAAAGTTTTTGCAATGTTGGTTGAGAAAAATGACCCAAGTGCTCGGATAGTTTAGTTGCCATCTTAGCCCCGTCTCGTCCTTAAAGACGAGATCGCTTCCAACATAAAAAAAGCCTCAATTAATGAGGCCTGGTATCTTAGAAAACTTCGCTTTCTTTTAATTTTTCGGTGTTGGCTACCAATTGTAACTCGTCAATCATTTTTTGAAGGTTACCGTTCATAAAGCCGTCAAGGTCGAAGATACTCAACCCGATTCGGTGGTCAGTGATTCTACCTTGCGCATAATTGTAAGTGCGAATTTTTGCCGAACGGTCGCCGCTACTTACCTGAGAATTACGCTTTTTGGCATCTTCCTCTTGTTTTTTGGCCAATTCCATTTCGTACAAACGAGAACGCAATACGGTTAAGGCTTTGTCTTTGTTTTTATGTTGCGATTTTTCATCCTGACATTGGGCAACCAAACCGGTTGGAATGTGCGTCATACGTACGGCCGATTTGGTAGTATTTACCGATTGTCCGCCCGGTCCTGAAGAACAGAAAAAGTCGATACGTACATCGTTCATGTCGATTTGCACGTCGAATTCTTCAGCTTCCGGCAACACCATAACTGTAGCAGCTGATGTGTGCACGCGGCCTTGGGTTTCCGTTTGCGGTACGCGTTGTACGCGGTGAACACCGGCTTCGAATTTTAAAGTACCGTAAACGTCTTCTCCGGTAACTTCAAAAATAACCTCTTTAAAACCGCCCGAAGTACCTTCGTTCATGTCGACTACAGAAGTTCTCCAACCGCGACCTTCGCAATATTTGGTGTACATGCGGTACAAATCACCGGCAAAAATGGAAGCTTCATCACCACCGGTTCCGGCACGGATTTCCACCATAACGTTCTTGGCGTCTTCCGGATCTTTCGGG
Source organism: Flavobacterium sp. (assembly GCA_044338435.1). Taxonomy (GTDB): domain Bacteria; phylum Bacteroidota; class Bacteroidia; order Flavobacteriales; family Flavobacteriaceae; genus Flavobacterium. Next base: position 3,323 of record JBIIXM010000162.1, read on the forward strand.
ATAAGCATGAACTTGATTTCTTCTTCCAATTGCGGCAAACGCTCTTTGGCTTCATCCAACTGCATTTTGGCCATTTCCACCATTTCGGCATCCGAGCCATCGGCTATAATTTCGTTGGCTTCTTCGATATTTCCAGTCACGTTGATCAGCTCCTCACGTTTATCCATAAGGGCTTTCAAGGTTTTGTATTCCTGATTTAATTGTACGTAACGCTTTTGATCGGCAATTACATCGGGTTGAATAATCAAATCCGAAATTTCGTCGAAGCGCTGTTTTACATATTGTAATCTCTCTAACATTGTTGCAGTTTTCTTTTAAAAGTGTGCAAATTTAGGCAAAATAAAGCAATAAATTTTATTTTTTTTGGAGCTGTCTCCTGCTGTCCGCAGCAATCTTTTTGCCACAACGTTGAACCATGAGCGTTGTAACATTACCAATGGCAAAAAGGATTTCCACTACCATCAGGGCTAGTGACTCTTGCGTTTTTTTTTGTACTATTGCAATACTAATGCACTATTATGAAAAAATCAATCCTTATTATAGCTATTGTTGTATTCGGTTCCTGCCAAAACAAATCCGATAAACAATTTGAGAAACTCGAAAAAATGAATTGGCTCATTGGCCAATGGGAAAATACTAGTCCGGAAGGTTATTTAACTGAAACCTGGACAAAGACGAATGACAGTACTTTTTCGGGTCAAACCTATTTTATTATCAATAAAAAGGATACTGTACACAACGAAAGTATAGTGTTGACGCAAGTTGATGACGAATTGATTTACCGCCCAACCGTAAAAGGACAAAACAATGATGAAGCTGTAGATTTCAAACTCACTTCAGAAGTGGAAAACAGCTTTGCTTTTGAAAATCCGAAACATGATTATCCTCAAAAAATTGTGTACAAAAAAGTCAACGAAAAGTCATTAGTGGCCACCATTTCCGGAAAACAACAAAGCAAAACAAGTACCGAAAGCTATCCGATG
>JBIIXM010000163.1:0-4226 GCA_044338435.1 Flavobacterium sp.
GAACGTTTTTGGTATTTGTAATCAGGTCTAACGTTTCTGCCATGTATTTCGGTGGCAAACTTTTGTTTTTTCCGCTACCTAAAATCCCAATCATAAAAATCGGTTTGGAAGTGTCGCAATTTTCTTTGATGGCAGCTTTAGCTTTCTCCTTTTCCTCTTCACGCAAATGAATCTGAGGAAAAATCATTTCAACTTCTTTACCCAAAGCCGTTTTAGAAAGCAATAAACGATAGGCATTGGCTGTTGCATTGCAATCGGCATCAGGCACTACGGTTTTGGTATAGAAAAATTGGGTGTACCATTTGTAATGTCCGACGATGGTTTTGGCTCCCGAAAAATAAGCCGGTAAAATACTGTCCCATTTGCAATAAGCGTCAATAACAATGTCGTATTGTTCTTTTTTTAGGCTTTTGCCAAAGCGATACAAGTTCAGAAATCCTTTGTGTTCTTGCGGTTCGAAGAAAAGGACTTTGTCTATGAACGGATTGTTATCAACCACAGGAAAAGTGTTTTTCTGAATCAGATAATGAACTTCGGCTCCGGGAAGATTTTTTTTAATCGTTTCACAAATGACCGTACTGGCCAACACATCGCCAATCATTTTGATTTGTATTACCAGTACTTTCATAAGATGATATTATATATTAGATTTCAAATATTAGATTTATATTTAATATCTAATATCTGATATTTAAAATTAAACCGCTACATCGTATTCTCTCAAGGCATTGTTCAGAGAGGTTTTTAAGTCGGTCGATGGTTTGCGAGTTCCAATAATTAAAGCACACGGCACTTGGTAATCACCGGCGGCAAATGATTTGGTATAACTACCCGGAATGACTACAGAACGCTCCGGCACATAGCCTTTGTATTCTCTCGGTTCCGAACCGGTCACGTCGATAATTTTAGTCGATGCCGTCAAACATACATTAGCACCTAAAACCGCTTCTTTGCCCACATGAACACCTTCAACTACTATACATCTGGAACCGATAAAAGCGCCATCTTCAATAATTACAGGAGCAGCTTGTAACGGTTCTAAAACACCGCCAATCCCAACACCTCCGGAAAGGTGAACATCTTTCCCGATTTGCGCGCAACTACCTACAGTAGCCCAAGTATCCACCATGGTTCCTTCATCTACATAAGCCCCGATGTTCACGTAACTCGGCATCAAAATAACGCCTTTAGAAATGTAAGCGCCATAACGAGCGGTCGCCGGAGGTACTACGCGAATTCCTTTTTCGGCATAACCGGTTTTTAACAACATTTTATCGTGGTATTCAAAAATTCCGGCTTCCCAGGTTTCCATTTTTTGGATTGGGAAATACATTACAACGGCTTTCTTTACCCATTCGTTTACTTGCCATCCGTTAGTGGTTGGTTCGGCAACGCGTAAGGTTCCGGCATCTAACATTGCAATGACTTCGCGTATGGCATTAGTAGTCGTTTCTTCTTGTAACAAAGCACGGTTGTCCCAAGCTTTTTCTATGGTATTTTGTAGTGTAGTCATGTTTTCAAATTTAACTTTTTGATGATGGCCCAAAAGGGATGAGTGGCAAAGATAGTTTCATTTTTAGAAAGTTGCAACGCAATTCTTTAAATCAAAAAAATGTTAAATTATGCTAACAACGTGACAGATTAAGTAAGTTTGTTTCAACCTTTAAACCAATAAATTTGTTGTCCATGAGAAGTAATTTTTTGCTTTTAATTGCTTTATTTTCAGTGTTTTTGAGCTGTCAAAAACAAGCTGAAAGTCAGCCTTTCGCTCAAGATTCGATTGCCAAAATGGATTCCCTTGTGAAAGAAGCGGCGCATCATGCCAGAAAATCGTTAGATTACATCGGAACCTATAAAGGTGTTTTGCCTTGTGCCGATTGTGAAGGATTGGAAACAATACTTTGCATCAATGAAAATAACACTTATAAATTACAAACGCGCTATTTGGGAAAAGGCGATAAAGTTTTTGAACAAAAAGGAACCTTTGCTTGGGATGCCAATGGTGTTAAAATCATTTTAAACGGAATTGACAATGCTCCGAATCAGTATTTTGTGGGCGAAAATAAAATCACCCAATTAGATTTATCGGGTAAATTAATCACCGGTAAACTCGCATTACAATACGTTTTGTCCAAACAAAGTAGCGAAGTTCAAACTGATGTGACAGATAATTCTAACGCTACTAAAGTCAATCTCAACAATCGTATGGAAGCCCAAACGGTAATCAAAAAGGTAAATCCTGCAGTCGGAAAAGCAACATTGGCCGAAACCAAATGGCAACTGATGACCTTAAACGGTAAGATTGTCAAACAAAACGGAAGTAAAGATTATTTTATCAAGTTGAATTCCAAAGACGGAAGGTTTTCGGCTTATGCCGGATGTAACAACATTGCAGGCAGTTATGTAATGCCGTCTGCTTTTGGTTTGTCGTTCTCCAATGCGACTATGACGCGAATGGCTTGCCCAAACATGGGATTAGAATCACGCTTTGCTAAAATACTGGAGCAAACTGACCGATACAGCTTAAAAGACAATATTCTGAAATTCCAAAAAGGAAAAACAACGGTTTTGGCTACCTTTGAGCCGATAAATTAATTTCGAATGCCCAGAATTATAGCCATAGATTACGGAATTAAAAGAACCGGTATAGCGGTCACCGATGAATTACAAATCATAGCCTCAGGCTTAACTACAATTCCGTCGGATACAGCTATCGCCTTTTTAAAGGACTATTTCGCCAAAGAATCGGTAACTAAAGTCTTGATTGGCGAACCCAAACAAATGAATGGTCAACCTTCTGAAAGTACGCCAATCATTGAAAAGTTTGTAGCCGATTTTACCTTAGCTTTTCCGGGGATAAAAGTGGAAAGGGTAGACGAACGTTTTACCTCGAAAATGGCTTTTCAAACTATGATTGACAGCGGACTTTCAAAAAAACAACGCCAAAACAAAGCATTGGTCGATGAAATTGCGGCTACGATTTTACTCCAAGATTATCTCTCGCGAAAAATGATATAATTTTGTTACTTTTGCTGCTTTAAATCAGAAAGCAGATTGTCATTTTTCATAATCTGAATTCCTTATTTCAAAATCCAAATCAAATGATTATTCCCATTTACGGATACGGTGAACCGGTTTTAAGACAAGTAGGCGCGGAAATTACTCCCGATTATCCCAACTTAAAAGAAATTATCGCTAATATGTATGACACGATGTACAATGCGTACGGTGTCGGATTGGCTGCGCCTCAAGTAGGTTTGGCTATTAGATTGTTCGTTATTGATACGGAGCCTTTCAGTGACAGCGACGATTTGTCGAAAGAAGAACAAGAGCAGTTAAAAACCTTCAAGCGTACTTTTATCAACGCCAAAATGTTGAAAGAAGAAGGTGAAGAATGGGGTTTTAACGAAGGTTGTTTGAGTATACCTGATGTGCGTGAAGATGTTTACCGTAACGAACGCATTACCTTGGAATACTTCGATGAAGATTTTAATAAAAAAACTGAAGTTTTTGACGGTTTAATTGCTCGCGTAATCCAACACGAATACGATCATATTGAAGGTGTTTTGTTTACCGATAAAATTTCGACCTTGAAAAAAACACTGATCAAAAAGAAGTTGCAAAACATCATGGAAGGTAAAGCCCGACCGGATTACAAGATGAAATTTGCCAATAAAAAAGGAAGATAATTGCAAGGACAACGGCAATGGCAATTAGCAATAACATTTGAAAAAATTAACAATTGCAATTGAACTTTGCCATTGAACTTTGATATATTTGTGCCCAAATTAAAATAATACCATGAACGTAGAGAAAATTTTAGCCATTGCCGGTAAGCCGGGTTTATACGAATTGAAATTACAAACCCGTTCCGGATTTTTAGCGGAATCCCTTTTAGACGGAAAGAAAATTACTGTGGGAATGCGAAGCAATGTCAGCTTACTGTCGGAGATTTCGATGTACACTTACAGTGAAGAAAAACCGTTGGCTGAGATTATGAGAGCGATTGCTGTGAAGGAAAATGAAGGTCCGGCACTTTCTCACAAAGAAGACAATGCTAAATTAATAGCCTATTTCAAAGAAATTTTACCGGATTACGATGAAGACCGCGTTTATGCTTCCGATATCAAGAAAGTATTAAATTGGTATAATATTCTTCAAGCCAAAGGTTTGGTTTCTAAAGAAGAGCCAAAAGTAGCCAACGCAGAAGCCATTAAGGAAGAAGT
>JBIIXM010000164.1:0-4220 GCA_044338435.1 Flavobacterium sp.
TCACCGAAACCTTAGGCGAAGTTTTGGAAAAAGCCGGAAAGCAACAAATTCGCATTGCCGAAACCGAAAAATATCCACACGTAACCTTTTTCTTTTCGGGCGGACGCGAAGTGCCGTTTGAAGGCGAAACCCGCATTTTGAGAAATTCACCCAAAGTGGCTACCTACGATTTACAACCCGAAATGAGTGCCTACGAACTCAAAGATGCTTTGATTCCCGAATTGGAAAAAGGCAAAGTTGACTTTGTGTGTTTGAATTTTGCCAACGGCGATATGGTGGGTCATACCGGCGTGATGGAAGCCGCTATAAAAGCTTGCGAAGCCGTTGATGTTTGCGTAGCAGCAGTGGTTGAAACTGCTTTGGCCAATGACTACACTACTATAATTATAGCCGATCACGGGAATTGCGAAACCATGATTAACCCTGATGGTTCGCCTAACACGGCGCATACAACGAATCCGGTGCCGATTATTTTAGTCGATAAAGATCATATCCGAGTGCATGACGGCGTTTTAGGTGATATTGCACCAACCATCTTAGAATTGATGGACATTCCGAAACCGGAAGTCATGACCGGAAAATCACTTTTAGTAAGACTATAAAAAAGCCCCGAAGATTCGGGGCTCTTCTTATTTCAACATTTCGTAATAACTTCTTTCGATGCTTTCCTGATGGTTTGGATGCGCAATTTTGACCATCTCGTCGATGCGTTGCTTAAGGGTTTTACCGTATAAATTGGCTATGCCGTTTTCGGTGATGATGTATTGCACATGAGAACGCGTGCTAACTACACCGGCGCCTTGTTTGAGATACGGTACGATTCGACTCTCGCCTTTTTTGGTAATGGAAGGCAAAGCAATAATAGCTTTTCCACCTTCGCTTAAAGAAGCGCCACGGATGAAATCCATTTGACCTCCAACGCCGGAATACATGTTTGCTCCAATAGAATCAGCACAAACCTGACCGGTAACATCAACTTCTATAGCGGAATTAATCGCAACCATTTTCGGATTTTTGCGAATTCGTGCGGTATCGTTTACCATAGAAGATTCCTTCATTTCAATAAACGGATTGTCGCTTACAAAATCATACAATCGTTTGGAACCGATTAAAAAGGTAGCCAAAACACGACCACGCAAAGTGCCTTTGTAATTACAATTGATGACATCGCTTTCGATTAAATCGATGACACCGTCGGAAAACATTTCGGTGTGTAAGCCTAAATCTTTGTGGTTTGTCAATTTACTCAAAGCGGCATTGGGTATCGAGCCGATGCCCATTTGCAATGTACTTCGGTCTTCAATTAAGGAAGCTACATACTCGCCTATTTTTTCTTCTTCTTTAGAAAAAGGTGTTGGTTCATGACCAAAAATAGGTTCATTGACAGCCACCAAATAATCAATTTCGGATTCGTGTAAAATACCATCTCCAAAGGTTCTCGGCATTTGCGGATTGACTTGCGCGATGACAATTTTGGCATTTTCAATAGCGGCTACGGTAGCTTCAACAGAAACCCCCAGCGAACAATAGCCGTGTCTGTCTGGCGGCGAAACGTGGATAAAAGCCACATCAATCAGCAAGACTTTTTTGCGAAACAAATGCGGCAACTCGCTTAAAAATACCGGTGTATATGACCCGTTTCCGGCTTTTAACGTGTGGCGCACATTGGCACCAATAAAAAATGAATTGACGTGAAAACTATCGGCTAAATCGGGATTGGCATAAGGCGCATTGCCTTCGGTGTGTAAGTGACAAACTTCAACATTTCGTAACTCAGCTGCTCTTTCGGCTAGCGCTTTGGTTAACACAGTAGGAGTTGCAGCCGCAGCTTGAACATACACTCGATCGTTCGATTTGACCACTTTAACTGCTTCCGTAGCGGTGACATATTTGCTCATAACTAAAATTTTGTTCAAAATTAGACCTCAAATCTTTAAAAAAATATGACATTTCTCATAAAGCCGTGATGAACTAAATTTAAATAAAAGTTAAAATTTCAATATTAATAGTTTTACTATTATCTTTGCAATCAAATACATTCAAAATCAATAGCTATGAAAAAGATTGTGATTTTAGTTTTAGGATTTCTCGGCGGGATTAATAGTTTGTCATCACAATCTATTCCGGTAGCCGACAACAAGAGAGTGGTGAGTTTAGAAGAAGCTTTGCGCTCGCCCAAAGAGGTAATTAATTTAGACCTGAGCAATCAGCGAATCAGCCTAGACAAGATTGATTGGTCTGTATTTTCCAACTTGGAATACTTGAGTCTGAAAAACGACGATTTAATGGTTATTCCGGAAGGTCTTTCAAAACTCAGCAACTTAAAAACACTGGATTTGAGCGGTAACAACTTTAAGGTGTTACCCAAAACTCTGAAGAGCTTGTCCAAATTACAAGTATTGTATTTGAATGACGAAAAGCAATTCGATTTGGAAAAAAGTATGGACGTTTTGAGCAACCTGAGTAGCTTAAAAGAATTACATTTGGAAAACGACAAATTACAATCGCTTCCCAAACAGTTTGACAAAATGAAATCTTTGGAATTGTTGTATTTGAACGACAACGACTTTATGGAATTACCTAAACAAATCATGCGCCTGGATCATTTGCGCTTTTTGGATTTTAAAAACAACAAGGTTGACCCGAACCTACCTGACATGAGAAATTTAAACTTCGGATTTAAATTAATATTAGAATAACTATGATGACAGAAGCCATTATTCCGTTATTATCTTTGATTGCCTTAGAAGTAATTCTGGGGATTGACAACATTATTTTCATCTCTATTTTAGCCGATAAATTACCTGAAAGCCAACGGACCAAACTAAGGTTTTGGGGAATCGGATTAGCGCTTATTATGCGACTGATACTATTAGCATTGCTTTCATGGATTTTAAAACTTGATCAGACCTTGTTCCGCTTATTCGAAACCGATTTTACGGGTAAAGGAATCATCTTGATTCTTGGCGGTTTGTTTTTGATTTACAAAAGTACCAAAGAGATTTACCACAAAACCGAAGCCTTACAGTCCAACGAAGAAATTCCGATAAAAAAAGCGTCATTTCAAAGGTTATTAGGTGAAGTAATTTTACTAGATTTGGTTTTCTCCATCGACTCTATCATCACAGCGGTTGGCATGGTACAACAGCTTTGGGTGATGTATACGGCAGTAATTGTCACGGTAGTAATTATGCTAGCAGCGGCTAAACCGATTAGTGAGTTTATCGCCAAACATCCTTCTTTTAAAATCTTAGCCTTGTGTTTTTTAATGATGATTGGTGTATCGTTAATTGCCGAAGGCTTGCATTTTGAAATCCCTAAAGGTTACATCTATTTCTCGATGGCTTTTGCTTTTTTAGTTGATGTTATCCAAATGAAAACAATCAAATCGGTTCCTCATAAATAAAACAACATGAATAGTATCTTATCCAACATCACGATTACAGTTAATCCGAAGCTATTTGTAAAAAATCCGGAGACCTCAGATTTAGGTAAAAAAATCATTCAAAAAAGCATACTTTTAATGGATGATATTGGATTTGAGAATTTTACCTTCAAAAAGTTAGGCGAGCAAATCGGTTCAAACGAAAGCTCAATATACCGTTACTTTGAGAGCAAACACAAACTCTTGCTGTATTTATCTTCTTGGTATTGGGGTTGGTTGGAATACCGCATGGTTATTTCGACCACCAATATTCCTGATCCGATGGAAAAATTAAAAAGAGCCATTACGATAGTAACCGAAAAAATAGAAGATGATTCGAGTACTTTACATATCAATGAATCGATTTTAAACAAAATCATCATAGCCGAATTCACCAAAACATTGTTAACAAAAGAGGTAGACGAAGAAAACAAAGAAGGTTACTTTTTGGTTTACAAAAGGGTAATCAATCGCATCATCGACATCATTCAGGAAGTGAATCCGGATTATGCTTTTGCCAAAAGTTTGGCTTCTTCTATAGTAGAAGGTTCATTGCACCAACACTTTTTAAAAGACCATTTAAAAACCATTACCAATTGTAACGAAAACAATTCGCCAACGCAATTTTACATTGATTTGGTTCAAAAAATCTTAAGTAAATAACTATGGCATTAACAGCGTCTCAAAGGTTAATTAACCTACTCAAACTCGACCGTAAAGACATCTCTCAGGTGTTTTTCTACGCCATCTTTGCCGGGTTGGTCAGCTTGTCTTTACCACTCGGAATTCAGGCCAT
>JBIIXM010000165.1:0-4199 GCA_044338435.1 Flavobacterium sp.
ATTTCAAAACACGACCAATATGTCTTCAACAGGAGCTTATGGTTGTTTGGGGACTTCGCCAAACCAAACGTGGTTTTATTTACCCATCAGTCAATCCGGAACGATTAATCTTTTGATACAGCAAAGTACAGTTCCGAATGTTTCCGTACCCAACTTAGATGCGGATTATGTGGTATTCGGACCTTTCACAGATCCGGTAACGCCATGTAACGGACAATTGACGCCTAATTACATTGTAAGTTGCAGTTATTCAGCCGCAGCTACCGAGAATGTTGTTATTTCTAATGCGGTTTCCGGTCAGTTTTATTTGTTGATGGTTACCAATTTCAGCAATCAATCCGGTTATATTAAAATTTCAGATGTGGGAGGTTCAACAGGTGCTATTGATTGTTCAGGTTTGCGTTTGAATGCCTTTTTAGATGTAAACAATAACGGAACGCAAGACAATGGGGAACAAAATTTCCCATTAGGTCAATTTACATATGAACTCAACAACAACGGGAACATTCACAACATAGTTTCGCCAACCGGTTCTTATGCTATTTATGATACAAACGGCTCAAACTCCTATGATTTAAGCTATGCCATCGATCCGAATTATTTGAATTCTTATAGTATTTCAACGGCTTCTTATAGTAATGTTCAAGTGATGATTGGTGGCGGATTGCAGACCTATAATTTCCCGATTACCGTTACCCAACCGTATAATGATTTGGCCGTAAGTATAGTGCCTGTTAATGCTCCTAGACCCGGTTTTACCTATATGAATAAGATAGTGTACACCAACAATGGTAACCAAACCATAACATCCGGAACGTTAACCTTTAATCATGATTCATTGGTTTCTATTCTGAGCAATACCCAAGCAGGCACTTCGCCAATTACTAACGGATTTACTTTTAATTTCAGTAATTTATTGCCGTTTGAATCGAGAGAAATGACGGTTACTTTACAAGTGCCCACCATACCAACCGTTGCTTTAGGTGGTTTATTGACCAATACCGCTTCTATCGTTCCGTTAACCGGTGATGTAGTACCGGAAAATAACTCGGCTGTTAATACCCAAATTATCATTGGGGCTTATGATCCGAATGACAAAATGGAAGCGCATGGGGAAAGAATTCTCTACACAGCTTTCTCACCTAATGATTATCTGACTTACACCATTCGTTTTGAGAACACCGGAACGGCCAGTGCTGAGAATGTCAGAGTTAATGATGTTTTAGATGCCGGTTTAGATGCTAACACCATTCGCATGGTCAGCGCTAGTCATTCTTATGTAATGGATAGGGTTGGGAACCAAGTTAATTGGATTTTTGAAGACATTCAATTACCGCCATCGGTTGCTGATACAAACATCGGTAAGGGCTATATTACGTTCCAAATCAAACCGATGTCAGGTTATGCCGTGGGCGATATTATTCCCAATACTGCTTCGATTTACTTCGACTTTAATCCGCCAATTATTACTAATACTTTCAATACCGAATTCGTGCAGCAATTAGGTATAGATGAATTTGAAAACAACGATTTTGTGTTTTACCCGAATCCTGTATCCGATTGGCTGACCATCATTGTTCGAGGTAATGCAAACATTGCGGGTGTTACAGTATATGATGTATTGGGTAAAATGGTATTCACCCAACAAGTTTCCAACTTGTCCACACAAACAATAGACTTGTCTGCTGTTTCAAAAGGCATTTATTTGATTGAAGTGACTACCGACACCAACCATAAAGTCATCAAAAAATTGATTGTAGACTAATTTACCATCTTCAATAGCAAAGCCTTCTCTCGAGAAGGCTTTCTTTTTTGGGCAAAGCTTAGCTTGGTGAATATAATTTCTTATTTTTGAAACTGTTAATCGATTCAATTCATACATGAAAAGAGCTCTGGCTTTAGCATTACTCACCGTTTGTTTTTCCTGTCAATATTTGGAGAAGAAAGTGCCTTCGGAACAAGAATTGCTCGAGCAACAACTGAAAGAAATCAATTGGCAAGAAGTTGATGAATATCCATCGGTTAGCGATTGTGAAACCCTGACAGATGCCAATCTGCGCAAGCAATGTTTCTTCGATTTTTTAACGGCTACTATTGAACAAAAACTCGCTGTTGATACCTTGGCGACTATGTTCCCTAAATTGGATACCATAGAAGTGAGAGTCACTGTTTTACCAGATGCTACTTTAGAATTCAAACCCGAATTTCCTAAAGATTCTGTGGCTTACGATACCATTAAAATCGACAGTATATTGCGTGCCCGCTTGGTTGATTTTCCCAAAGTAAATCCGGCGATTAAAAGAGGTATACCGGTAAAAACACAGTTTGTCCTTCCGGTAATTATCAAGCAAGAATAGGTTTAAGTTTAGCGAGAGACTAGAAGTTATCGACTAAATTTTCTGCCTTTCCAAGTGAAGCCTCCAAACAAAGAATAAATCCCAACTAAGCTGGCGTAAAATGGATAAACCGCAGCGGAAGCTAATGGTAAAAGCCATCGGCCTTTGCATAAGTATCGGTTGGCCTTGTATAACAGGGCATAATCTACTAAGTACTTAGCCGAAAACACACCTAACCAAATACTTGCCTCCAAACAATCACAAATCACAAACCACAAACCAACAACTAAACCTAAATTCATCAAGAATACTAACACTGCCAGAAGCTTTGCATAAGTACTTTGGTAGCCTGTCGTTTTACTTGCCCAACGAACCCGTTGTTGGAAGAAATTAAACAAATCATTTTCGGGTTTGGTTTTGACAATATTTTGCGAGTGTTTCAAATAGTGCACTTTTTCAGGGGAATGATTTACCGCTTTTTGCAGCAAAAAGACATCGTCGCCACTAGCCCTGTTTTGGTTGCCGTTAAAACCGTCTAACTCGGTAAAGAACTTTTTAGTATAGGCCAAATTGGCGCCATTACACATAAAGGGTTTGCCAAGCCCAAAACTTCCGATGGTTGTGCCTTGCAAACTCAACAAATCCAATTGCTGAAACTGATGGAACCAATTGTTTTTGGTGGCATAGGTCACCGCCCCGATAATCATTTCCGGTTGGTGATTTTGTATGTATTCGTCTATTGTTAACAACCAATTTTTGGGTACGGTACAATCGGCATCCGTGGTGATAATCCAATTGTGTTTAACGATGGGAATAGCGCGGGCTATAGCATCTTTTTTGGGAGAATCGGTTAATCGTAAATTCTCCAATAATGTTGTGTCTATGGTGTCGTGTTCCATGCGCCAACGGATACAAATTCGCTCAGAAAGATCGGTCGAAAAATCATCTACCATGATAATCTCTATCAACTCATGCGGGTAATTCAGTTTGGAGAAAGACGCCAATAGTTTCGGCAGATTATTCGCTTCGTTACGAAACGGAACTACAATGGTGAATGCCGTTTTAGGAGCTGCCGCTCGGATGGTTTTAAAAGATTTGACTTTGTTGTAGCCCAAAATCAATTGAACCATCAGAACAACATAAAGGGCTAAAATCAAATACAAGATTATGGTGAAGATTTCCATTTCGGTTTAAATTTTAAGACAAAATAACTGCCTATTACTACAGGTAAAACTACATTCAAAAACCACATTAGCGTGGCAATAAAAACTACTACCCATTCGTTTACACCCAATTTTTCAAAGAAAAAAAGCGCAACGCTTCCCTTAACCGCAAAGTCTAAAAACTGAAAACTAGGCAATGAAGAAGCCAAAAAATAGACAGTTGCTATTGATGCCATTAAGGTTACATAAGGTAAATCTATATCAAAAGCGAGAAATAAAAAATAATATTGGTGTGAAAAAACCAAATAGCGACCAACCGCTAACAGCATATTTTTACGATGAATCTTTTTTGGAATTTCATTAATTTTTGTCAATAGCTTTTCTATGGAATGCCCTTTGATTTTAATGGATTTGGTTAAAAAAGACAGACCGATAAACAGTAAGCATATGCCGATAATGGTCAAAACCCAAAAGTTATATCCCAAAATCCATAATCCAATTGTTCCAAAAAATATCGTTATAATCATTTGAATGCCGTTGCAAATCAAATTGAGGAATATGATTTTTTTGGTTTTCTTTTGCTCGAAATACAATGCTTTTCCGGCATATTCTCCCAATCCGTTAGGGGTAAAAATCCCGGCCGTTAAAGCACTAAGCACTTGTTTGGCAGATTCACCTGTAGTAATAGGATGAATGAAAG
>JBIIXM010000167.1:0-4186 GCA_044338435.1 Flavobacterium sp.
ACCTCTGCGGTTGTATACAATTTGCATGCCTCCAATTTGTGTTAGGGCAAATCGGTTGTATCTCATGTATACACTTCCGATGCGGCTTACTCTGTCTCTACTGTCATAGTTGATAAAGGTGTTGCCAACTCTTCTTACGCGACCAAAACTATCATGTTCTATTCTTACGCCATAGTTAAAAGTTCCTCTAGCTGTAGCGTCAGTACCGCGTTTTCCGGCAGTTTTATAAAAATAACCGCCTTGACTATCTTGTGGACGGGTATTAAAATCAAAGTCTCCATTTGGAAAAACAAAAAACTCAATACCTCTTTCTACAAATGAGATTGGCTCGTCAAAGCTATATCTCGCTCTTCTTTCTTCACCAAAAGTGTTGTTCACTTCTGTTGCATTCACTACGTTTCCAACCAGTAAAACAGTAGCTACTAATAAGGTAATTTTTTTCATAATCAATACAAATTTGAGTTTTGCTTACTCTTGCGATTTTCAGCTTCTTCGAACAGTAATAATGGCTGTTGTAATCGGTATTCCAATTGGTGTGCCAAAACCAAAAAACAAATTCTTAAGGTTTGATTAAGACAATGTATTGTCAGTAATAGTAAGGTTTTAGCAAAGTGATTTGCAGTTTTAAAAATGACCTTTACTCTTTTGATTTTTTTAAAAAATTAGTACATTTGCTATCACATTTTTTAAATGTGTTGATGTAATACCACAAAAACCTCAATGAAAAACCTACTAGCATACGTTTCTTTTTGCCTATTAACATACAGCTCTTTTGCCCAACAATATGTTCCTTTTTATGGATCGGTTGTAGATCAAGTATCTTCTTCAAATATTTTGAATAATTTGACTGAGTTTGAAAACTTAGGTGTAAAAAGAAGAGGAACGCCGGCCTTACAAAATACTTTAGATTGGTTAAAAGCCGAATATTTAAGTTATGGATATACGGCTGCACAAATGCAAGAATATAGTTTCACTAATAGTACCACAACTTGTAAAAACTTAGTGGTGACCAAAGTTGGGACACTTTATCCGAATACCTATGTCATTATTTGTGGCCATTATGACACGATTACCGGAAGAGGAACAAACGACAATGGAAGTGGCGTAGTAACTATTTTTGAAGTCGCCCGTTTATTGCAAAACATTCCAACCGAATATTCCATCAAATTCATAAATTTTAGTGGAGAAGAAGATGGTTTGATTGGAAGCCAACATTTTGTTTCTACGGTGGTGAACGCTACCAATCCGAAAATGAATATCAAGTTAGTCTTTAATATAGATGAAGTAGGCGGAAGAGCCAATATGGTTAACAATACGATTACTTGTGAGCGCGATACCGGAAGTCCGACTTCTAATAATGCTGCTTCCAATACAGTTACCAATGAGTTGATTAACTGCGTTCAATTATACTCACCATTAAATACTTATTTGTCTTATGCCTATGCTTCGGATTATATGCCTTTTGAAGACAATAATGAAGTGATTACCGGTTTTTTTGAAACCAACGAAACACCTCATAGGCATACGGCAACCGATTTATTGGTGAATATGGATCCGGTTTATGTTTACAATATTGCCAAAGCGGCCACCGGAGCTATGTTGCATTTTGCTGTCGCAGCAACCACATTGTCTAAAGAAACACCTATTGCCAATCAGGTCAATTTTTATCCGAGTCCGGCCAAGAATTACTTGAACATCAGTATGGGAAGCTTGAACGAATCGAGTTATACTTTTTCTTTGATTGATTTAAACGGTAAAAAGGTTTTAGAACAGACTATCGAAAATCCGCAACTGATTGAAACGGTCAGTTTAGACGGATTGTCTAAAGGAATGTATTTGGCGGTATTCGAAACTTCTAAAGAACGATTGACTAAAAAAATAATAATAGAGTAAACTAAAAAAGCCTTCCAATACGGAAGGCTTTTTCTTTATAATTTCTCTTTCAAATAAGCTGCGGTAATCGACTTTTTGTTTTTTACAATTTCCTCCGGAGTTCCGACAGCCAAAAGTTGTCCGCCATTTTCTCCGCCTTCCGGTCCTAAATCGATAATCCAATCGGCACACTTGATTAAATCCAAATTGTGCTCAATCACTATAATCGAATGGCCTTTTTCGATTAAAGCATCAAACGAAGCCAAAAGTTTTTTGATGTCATGAAAATGCAAACCTGTTGTAGGTTCATCAAACACAAACAAGGCTTTTTCTTTGGTTACGCCTTTAACCAGAAATGAAGCCAACTTGATGCGCTGTGCTTCTCCGCCGGATAGCGTAGACGAAGATTGTCCTAATTGTACATAACCCAGACCAACATCTTGTAAAGGTTGTAGTTTTTGGATGATTTTAGCTTGCTTATGATTTTGGAAGAAAGCAATCGCATCGTCTATCGTCATCGATAAAATGTCGTCGATGTTTTTACCTTCAAAAGTAACCTCTAAAACTTCTTTTTTGAAGCGTTTGCCGCCACAAGTATCGCAAGGCAAGGAAACATCGGCCATAAATACCATTTCAACATTAATTGAACCTTCGCCTTTGCAAGTTTCACAGCGACCGCCGTCAACGTTAAATGAGAAGTGTTTGGCTTGATAACCACGTACTTTCGATAGCTTTTCTTTGGCATACAAATCTCGGATGTCATCGTAAGCCTTAATGTAAGTTACCGGATTGGAACGAGAGCTTCTGCCTATCGGATTTTGATCTACGTATTCGATGTGTTTTATATGCGAAAAACTACCGGATAACTCACTGAATTGTCCTGCTTTGTCACCAACACCTTCAAGTTTCTTTTGCATGGCCGGAAACAAAATCTTTTTCACTAACGTACTTTTGCCGCTACCCGATACGCCGGTTATTACGGTTAAACTCTCCAGCGGAAATGTTACATCGATGTTTTGTAAATTATTTTCGCGTGCGCCTTTGATTTCGATATAGTTATTCGATTTTCTGCGCTTTTTCGGTACCGGAATTTCGAGTTTACCACTCAAATAATTTGCGGTTAACGAATCGGCTTCTAGTAGTTCTGTAAATGTACCTTCAGCAACCAATTGCCCACCGTGACTACCGGCTTCCGGACCAATATCAATAATCCTGTCGGCTGCTTTCATGATGTCTTCGTCGTGTTCCACTACAATTACTGTATTGCCCAAATCGCGTAAATTTTGCAATACTTTAATCAATCTCTCGGTATCTTTAGGATGTAAGCCAATACTCGGTTCATCTAAAATATACATCGAACCTACTAAACTGCTTCCTAAAGATGTAGCTAAGTTGATGCGTTGCGATTCGCCGCCCGACAATGTAGCAGAATTTCGGTTCAAGGTTAGGTAATCTAAGCCAACATCACTCAAAAATGCCAAGCGATTATTGATTTCGATGAGCAATCGCTTAGCCACTTTAGCATCATATTCGGATAATTGCAGTTCTTTGAAGAAAGGTATCAGGCGTTTGATAGGCATATCAACCAAATCGGAAATGGTTTTGCCGCCAACCGAAATATAATTGGCTTCTTTGCGCAAACGCTTGCCTTTACAAGTGGTACATTTCGTTTTACCGCGATAACGTGACAACATCACGCGGTTTTGTATCTTATAATTTTTTTCCTCTAATTCTTGGAAGAAATCGTTTAAACCGGTGAAGAATTTGTTGCCTTTCCACACCAAATCTTTTTGCTCATCGGTCAATTCGAAATAAGGTTTGTGAATAGGAAAATCGAATTTGTAAGCGTGATTGACCAATTGGTCGCGGTACCAACCCATACTTTCTCCTCGCCACGGAAAAATGGCATTTTCGTAAATAGACAATGAAGTATTCGGGATTACCAATTCTTCATCAATTCCGATGATGTTGCCGTAGCCTTCACAACTGGGACAAGCACCGTACGGATTGTTGAAACTGAACAAATGAATATTCGGCTCCAAGAAAGTCATCCCGTCTAATTCAAAATTAGTGCTGAAATCCAAGCGCTTTTTAGTGTCTGCGTCTTGTAAATAACAAATGCCTTTACCTTCAAAAAAGGCAGTTTGAACGGCATCTGCTAGACGATTGTAGAAATCTTCGTCTTCTAAAGTCTCTTCGCTTATAACAATACGATCAATAATTAAGAGTATGTCCTTATGATCTAACGAATGTTGGTCAATTTGGTCCAAACGCACCATTTCGTTATCCACTAAAATTCGGGCAAAACCTTGTT
>JBIIXM010000166.1:0-4186 GCA_044338435.1 Flavobacterium sp.
ACCAGTTTCAAAAATATTCCGTTGTTAATTTACAGAAGTCAAGAAGGAAAAGCCGACAAAAAAGATACTGAAGAAGTTACCGATGACAAAGCCGAAGCCGGAAAAGACGACAGAGTATACACTCGTGACCAACTTTTAGTAACCGGATTTTTAGACGGTGAAGAAGTAAACATCATCGTAAATCACTGGCCTTCTCGTTCCGGAGGTGAAAAGAAAAGTGCGCCTTTCCGCGAAGCCGCCGGACGTTTGAACCGTCAAATCATGGATTCGATTTTTAAAATCAATCCAAACGCCAAAATCATCACCATGGGCGACCTTAACGACGGAACGTACAATAAAAGTGTAAAAGAAGGTATTGGCGCCAAACGCAAAAAGGAAGAAGTAAAACCGCAAGGCATTTATAACCCGTTCGAAGAAATGTACTATAAAGGAAATGCCTCTTTGTTTCACCGTGATGCGGGAGATATTTTTGATCAAATTATGATCTCAGAACCATTCATCAGATCAGATTACTCTTCTTTCCGCTACTGGAAAGCCGGAATTTATAACAAACCTTATATGATTACCACCACCGGACAATACAAAGGTTATCCGCTGCGACACAGCCTGACCGAAATCGGATTCAGTGATCACTTCCCGGTATATATTTACCTCATCAAGGAAGTTAAATAATTTTAAAAGTCTCGATATTTCGGGACTTTTTTATTTTAACTTTACTCAAAATTTCAGCTTATGCCAGTTGCAAAACCTTTTAATCTCCAACGTTGGATTGATGAGAACCGTCACTTACTCAAACCACCTGTTGGCAACAAAAACTTATATGTAGATTCCGGTGATTACATCGTAATGATAGTAGCCGGTCCGAATGCCCGCAAAGATTTCCATTACAACGAAACCGAAGAATTGTTTTACCAACTCGAAGGCGAAATCACCGTTTACATCCAAGAAGACGGTGAAAAAAAAGCCATGAAACTCTCCGCCGGCGATATGTTTTTGCTCCCTGCTAAAGTACCGCATTCACCGTCTCGTACTGAGAACTCTATTGGTTTAGTGGTAGAGCGTAAAAGAGTGGGCAAAGAAATTCCCGATGGCCTGCTTTGGTTCTGCGAAAACTGCAACCACAAACTCTACGAAGTCTATTTCGAATTACACGATATTGAAAAGGATTTTCTTCAACACTTCAATCATTTTTACCAATCGGAAACCCTCAGAAACTGCGAAAAATGTGGTACTGTAATGGAAACCGATCCTCGATTTACAGTTAAGTAATCAGGAGCTATTTCCAGCTATCCACTCTATCTTTTTATTGTTTTGTCACCTTGAACTCAGTCGAAGGACATATCCCTAAAACAATAAAAAGGATGCCGTTCCTATCTGGGCTAGTTCTTCATTTATTCGAAATAAACGATTACTTTTGCTGAAACTTTAAACAAACTAACTAATAATAGAATGGCAACAATTGCTCAACAATTCGGGATGACCGAAGCCTTAGAAATATTAGGCGTAAAAGCCGTTAACGAAGGAACTTCAACCGGAAACAACCATTTTTCCTCAGGAGATATTATCGAAAGTTATTCTCCGGTAGACGGACAACTCATCGGAAAAGTAAAAACCACCACTGCCGAAGATTACGAAAAGGTAATGCAAACCGCTTCAGAAGCTTTCAAAACCTTCCGCTTAATGCCGGCTCCAAAACGCGGAGAAATCGTGCGACAATTCGGCGAAAAATTAAGAAAATACAAAGAACCGCTAGGGAAATTGGTTTCCTACGAGATGGGAAAATCACTTCAAGAAGGCTACGGAGAAGTTCAGGAAATGATTGACATTTGCGACTTTGCTGTAGGTTTGTCTCGTCAATTACACGGCTTAACCATGCACTCGGAACGTCCGGGTCACCGTATGTACGAACAATACCATCCGCTGGGTATTGTAGGCATCATTTCGGCCTTCAACTTCCCGGTTGCAGTTTGGTCTTGGAATACGGCTTTGGCATGGATTTGTGGTGACGTTTGTGTTTGGAAACCGTCTGAAAAAACACCTTTGTGTGGTATCGCATGTCAAAATATCATCGCCGAAGTTTTAAAAGAAAACAACTTACCTGAAGGTATCTCTTGTTTAATCAACGGCGATTACAAAGTAGGTGAAATGATGACACACGACAAACGTGTGCCTTTGGTTTCGGCTACCGGTTCGACTCGTATGGGTAAAATTGTAGCCCAAGCTTGTGCGGCTCGTTTAGGCAACTCTTTATTGGAATTAGGCGGTAACAACGCCATTATCGTAACGCCGGATGCCGATATCAAAATGACGGTAATCGGAGCAGTATTTGGTGCTGTCGGAACGGCCGGTCAACGTTGTACTTCAACTCGTAGATTAATCATCCACGAAAGCATTTATGACAAGGTAAGAGATGCTATTGTTGGTGCTTACGGACAATTGAGAATCGGAAATCCATTAGACCAAAACAACCATGTTGGTCCGCTAATTGACAAACATGCGGTAGAAATGTACCAAAAAGCTTTAACACAAGTAGTCGCCGAAGGCGGAAAAATTTTAGTAGAAGGCGGTGTACTAACCGGCGAAGGCTACGAAAGCGGTTGTTATGTAAAACCGGCCATTGCTGAAGCTCAAAATCATTTCGAAATCGTTCAACACGAAACTTTTGCTCCGGTGTTGTACTTACTGAAATATTCAGGTGATGTTCATGACGCTATTGCCATTCAAAACGGTGTGGCGCAAGGTTTATCTTCGGCCATTATGACCAATAACTTACGTGAAGCAGAAGCTTTCCTATCGGTTGCCGGTTCAGATTGTGGTATTGCCAATGTAAACATCGGAACTTCCGGTGCTGAAATCGGCGGTGCTTTTGGTGGTGAAAAAGAAACCGGTGGCGGACGCGAATCAGGTTCTGATGCTTGGAAAGTGTATATGAGAAGACAAACCAATACCATCAACTATACAACAAGTTTACCATTGGCACAAGGCATTAAGTTTGATTTGTAAATTTGAATTGTATTTTGAACCATATAAGTCATTTAAGTTTCATATAAGCAAAAGGCGTTCAGATTGTGAACGCCTTTTTTATATTTAACCCTTCTATTTTCTCATATGACTTATATGGTTATAAACTTACTTCGTCTTTTTCACATATTGTGTCAAAATCACAATGTGCTGACCTTCTACACGACCTTCAATTTGTTCGGCATTGTCCCAAACTACTTTTATATTGTGAACGGCCGCACCGCGTTTAGCCGTAAAATTGGCGCCTTTCACATCCAAATCCTTAATCAACACTACGGAATCGCCGTCGAATAAAAGATTACCGTTACTGTCTTTGTGAACGATTTTGCCTTCTTCGTCTTCACCTTCACCAGTGGATTTCGCCCATTCCAACGCGTCTTCGTCTAAATACATCATGTCTAATAAATCATGATTTTTCAAACGCGCTAACATGCGCCAAGAAACAATTTGCACCGGAAGATTCTCATTCCACATGCTGTCGCTTAAACCGCGCCAATCGTTCGGATTCATGGTTTCGGGATTTTTAATCTGATCTAACAACGGTTGGGTTATTAAGATACAGTTTTCAGGTGTGGCTTCGGTTTTAGGTTCTACCAAATAAACCACTAAATTTTCATTGGTACCGCTGATTTCGCAAGTGGAACCACTGCGGTCTTTTAATCTTTTTTCAGTTACTACACTCATTTTGTATGGATTATAAATTAAAGGAAGCGCCGAGGACAAAAACAAACTGATTGTTGTATTTTTCAAATCCTTCGACGTTTGCGTCATATCGGGCTAATGGAGCACTGCCTTCTGCAAAAACCCCGAAACCGTCGGTAAAAAAGTATCTAAAACCTAAATGAGCTCCGAAATTTCGAGTGCCCAAATGCAAGCCGGGATAAATATCCATTTGTTTATCAAAACCAAAAACATTACCTAAATTGGCATTGAATCGTGCTTTTACATCGGCTCTATCTGCAAAATCAGGCTTAATCCCAGCCGGTTTTTCTACAGATAACAAATAGGAAGCTACAAATCCGTACGACATGTTTTCACCAATTCCAAAATCGGCTGAAACCTGAATTCCGTTGCCGTGGTCTTGGATATTCCAACCAACCTGTCCTTTAATGTCGTTTTTACCTTTGTAGGCTTGAGCACTGACCAAGCTTAAGGTCAGGAGCGC